>CALWRL010000005.1 GCA_944383945.1 uncultured Clostridia bacterium | reverse complement strand
TTTGTTATCTAACTGACTATAACTTTGAACAACCAATGAAAAGAAAATTCCCCTTGAACGACCAACAGTTACCAGGCTATCCATTTTTTCAATTTTAGGAAGATTTGCAAATTCATCAAGCATAAAGTAAACATTACGTGGCAATCTTAACTTTTCCGTTTCGCTCGCTTTTTCAACAAGCTTTTTATAAAGTTGCGAAACGCACATTGTTGCAATGCAGTGTCTACTTTCTTTTTCATCAGGAACTTTAATGAAAAACGCTGTTGGCTTATCGGTAAAATCATCAAAAGAAAGATCGCTATAACTTGTTGCATAACATATTCCAGCGTCTTGGAAAATTGATATTCTGCTCATTAAAACACCCATGTAAGAACGAGTTGTGTTTGGAGCGTTGTTTATGGCAGTTGATGTTAGCGATGAAACTTTTGAAAATTTATCACGATAACTACAATAGTTTCTAAGCGTTCCAAAAGGGTTGTCTGGGTCGTTATCTTTGTATGTTGCAATTTTTGCCATATTATAGAAATTATACTTTTCCCTTGTCATTCCCAAATCTGGATCCATGCTGTCTTCAAGCATTGCAAGCATAATTCCGTATATAAAATCTTGCGCTCCTCTTTCCCATGAAGAATCTGTTTTGCTTTCAATTGGAACTATTGCAGATGCAATTTCTCTTAATTCGTTTTCAGCATTATCTCTTAATTCTTGTGCTTTCGCCTCAAGGTCACCTCTTAATTGTTCTTTGTAACTGTAAGCTGTTGTATTAAATTCATACCACTCTTCTTTATAGTCTTTAATGTCTGATGCCAACTTTAATTTATAATTTTTAGGGCTATCTCCCCTGTGAACCTTAACCTCTTTGGTCATGTTCTTTGCGCGGTGATACTGACAAAAAGCATTGTCCATTGGATTCCATCTTGTAGAAGCATAAGGATTTCTTAAATCTAAAACAGAAATTCTATATCCAGCATCTTTCAGTTGAAGAGCATTATCTCTGTAAACCTCTCCCTTAGGGTCTGTTATAACTAAACAAGGTTTGGTTCCAATTTGAGATAAAATTCTTATTGATGGATTGATATATGTTTGAGTTTTACCAGAGCCAGTTGTACCAATTATCATTGTGTGAATAGGATCATACAAATTTATGTTAAGTTTTCCATGGCTTAAACAGCTTCTAATAACTATTCCATCTTTTTTAACATTTTTTAATGTAGACCATGTGCAAGGATTAAATCTTGGCTCTCTTAACAATTCGCTTTCTTTAATAAAACGAGCATCATAATACTGAGAAACTTTATCTCCCGAGGCAGTTGTTCCAATTCCGCTTGATTTTGATTTATCGTCAATTTTTGTTATTTTTGAAAGCCAATAAATTAGCAATAATCCGTAAAAAATTCCAAAAATAACGAGTGTTACAGTGTTTGTTATTAAAGCTGAATCAAATTTAAAGCCGTCTTCTCTTGTAAATCCGCCGACTAAAATACCAACAATAAATACAACAACTATATAAATTAACGGCCAAAATTTTTTAATTTTCCCTTTCATTTGCCCTCCCTATAATTTATTTATTAAGTATATTATATATAAACAATTTTTATTTAGCAAATATTTTATAATTATTAACTTACTAATAAAATAAAACAACTATATAAATAATCTTATACATAAAAAAACCACCCTTTTGGGTGGTTTATGTTTATTTTTATTATTAAGCTTGTGCTGATGGGATATCTGCAGGGTTCAAACCTAAAACTGATTTTAAAATTACTGGGAATAATGTTGTGAAGAATAAAATTAAAACAACTAAAATTACAATACCAACAACTAAACTTATCATTCTTTTTTTAGACTCTTCACGCTTTTCTGTACTGTCCGCTCTTGCCATTTGAACACCAAGAACAATTGCCCAAATAACACCAGCTGCTGCAACAATAGCTAAAATTGGAACAAGAACAGTCATAATTGTGCTATAAATAGTTTCTACCCAACCATATTTTGAATCTAAATAATCAGCTTGAGCCTGTGTTAAGCCCTCTCCGTACCAGCCTTGCCAAAAACCAAGCGAGCCCAAAAATTTTCCAGACATAATTGCGTTTGCTAATTGAAACATCTTTTCACCTCCGTAAACCACTGTTTAATTTAGGGTGTTCATAATTTTTTTTATTATTCTTTTTATTATTTTCCCCAAATTTATAATCTACAATGATAATGTAACATATTAATTTGATTTTTCAAAACATTTTTTAACAATTTTTATTATTTTTTTTATTTTTTATTAATTAAAATCTATAATTCTTTTTGTATGATTTAACCGATCTTCTTTTAACAACAACTATAGTTATAATTACTCCTGCAACTAAAACAACACAACCGCCAACAATTAAACCAATTATCCATGGTGCAAGCCCATTGTTTTCATCTGGAATTTTTTCAAATTTTGCAGTTAAAGTTGTTTCTTGCGAAAGCGTAAGTTTTAATTCTTGTTCACTGCTAATAAGTTTATCTCCATCAAACCAACCAACAAATTGCATTCCTTCATTAGGTGTTGCTAATAATATTACTTCTGATTGACTTATTATGTTTAAAGAAACATTTTCTAAATATTCAGTTCCGTTTAATTGAATTTTTCCACCTTCGCCAACCACAACATTAAATGGAACAGTGTTGCTGGAATAGTAAACATTTAAAGTTGCAACAAGCCCTTCGCTTGTTGGATGAACGCGAGGATAAAATTTTAAAGCAGATGTTTTTTGTTCGTTGTTTAACTCAACTAAAATGTTTCTTTGCGAAAGGGTTTGTGTTTTTAAATTGTTATCTTCCCATTTGTTTGCAAATATAAATTCTCCACTTTCAATATCTTCTGCACTCAACGAAATTATTTCGCCGTTTAAATACTCATTTATAACAAAAGAAAAACTCTCTGAATAAATTTCTTCTTTTGCTCCAACTTTCTTTTTAACTACTCCCACCCCGTTTTGAAGCTCTTCGGAGTCTTGATTGTAAAAATTAACATTAACTTTTACAGGTTTACCTTTAATGTTAACATCATAAGTTCCTTCGGTTTGTGATGAAGCAATAAAGGTTATTTTTGTTAATCCATTAGTTTCATCTAATTCAACTGTGTATCCAGATTCTGCTAAACTTGCCCCGCCGTATACGATATTTGCAACAGAATAACCGTTTTGCATCCAGTTTGTGAAGAAGAAATATTTAGCAAAATCTCTAACAATATTTCCATTTTCATTATAAAATTTTGCAATTAATGTTACAGATTGTCCTGCGTTAACCTGAACAGATTTTTGGCTTACGCCTTCAATTTCAAGAGTGTAATATCCGCTTAGATAATTTCCACCTGGCGATAAAACAATTTCTTTCTCACCTGAAACATTAATTGTTATAACCGCAAAATTTTGTAATGATGGGAAGTAATAGCCCATTTGTGGAATAACTGAAATATTTTTCCAAACATTGTTAAAATCCCAAATTCTAAACTCGTTCCATGCCCAAGAATTAAAGGTTTGTAAAGTTGGCATTTCTTTAACAGCGCTAATGCTTGAATTAACAACATAGCCAACATCTGAGGCGTTTCCAACTCCGCTGTTAAAACTTATAATATTTGCCGATGTATTATTTAAATTTAAATATTTTGAATATTGAAGTTCAGAAGCCCAAAGGGAGTTGTTTTGAGGTATGCTTCCAACAATTCCGCCTAAAACAATATTGTTTAAATTTTGTGAGGAAATTAAACTAAAAAACATTGTGTTATTAATTTGCAATTCTCCACCTTTTGCGTAGCCAACTATTCCCCCAAAAGTTAAAACGCTTGAATTTGTTTTTGTGTTGTTAATTTTAATTGGCGCAAATTCCCAAGTTATTGCATTTAGGTTCCCATTTTTTGTTGAAATTTCTGAAACAAGTGAATCTGTTGGCGCAACATAAACATTTAAGATTTCGCCATTATTAACAAAGCCAGCAATTCCTCCTAAATAAGAACTTGTTAACCCATTACCTTCTTGGAAAAAATTTATTGCTGGAATTGAATAACAATCGCTTAAAACAGAATCGGAAAGCTCTCCAACTATCCCCCCGAATAAAACCTGTCCACTATATTCAAAAGTTTGATACAAATAAGTTGTTCTAACAAAATTTATTGTTTCTTGAAAGATTTCAGCCTGCAACTGACCTTCAACTTGCGAAACAACTGCATAAAATTTAACGTTTTCGTTAATTAGCAAACAAAATGTTCCTTCTTCCAGGAAAGTTATTTTGCCGTCTTCAAAGTTGATTACATTATTTGCTGCATTTAAAACTTCAACGCTTTCAATTGCTGATGGAAGATTAGATTTTAAGTAAAAAGATGTTTCCCCATTAACAACTTCTGCGATGTAGATTTGGTTTTGCGAATTTCTTTTAACCTCTGCTCTCCAAACTCCGTTCATATTAAATGAAAGATAGTTGTTGTCTATTTCACAAACATTTTGTTGCAACTCGCCATTTAGATTTGTTACTAAAACTTCGGAAACATTTGATAGCGATGTTTTTTGTGTTCCGTCAATTTTAACAGAAAATTTGCTTGCATAAAGTTCGTCTTCTCTTTCTATTCTATCAGCAGAAAAATTTACCTTGCTATAACACCCAGAAATTGTTGAATATCTTGCTTCGCCAACAATTCCCCCAACATTAACATTTGAATTTGGAACAAAAACTCCGTTAGTTTTTGTTTCGGATAAAGTTATGTTTGTAATAACTCCTAAATTTAATATCCTTGCATTGTTAATAACGCCAAACAAGCCTAAATTGTTTTCACCTTCATTTAAGTTAACGCCATCAATTACCTTTCCATTCCCATCAAAAGTTCCAGAAAAAACATTTGTTGAATTTCCTATAGGCTCCCAATTATTTATATCGCTAAGATTTAAACTGTTTTCTAAAACATAGAATGCAGAAGAATACTCTTCGCCATCATTAATTAAATCTCTTGCTAATACTAAATCTTCAACAGAAGTTATTTTATATGGGTTTTCAGATGTTCCTTCTCCTTGAAGTCTTGCATCGGCAAAAGAAATTTTATTTGGAAATATATTTAAAACTAAAAGTGCCGTTACAAAAAATATAAACGAAACTAAAAAATAATTTTTTAAACTTTTCATTTGTTCCCTCTTTAATTAATATATACCATATTTATCTAAATAAACAAAATCTATTTGATAAATCTCATTTAGAAACATTTGCTTATTTTTTGTTTTGGTATATAATATTAGTAATGGAAAAAAGCGAAAAAGAAGTTGCCGTTTTATTTGGTTTGAGTTTAAACTCTTCCGATGATGGCTACACAAGTTTAAAAGAATTGGAAAGACTTTCCGAAACAGCAAATGTTAGCGTTGTTGGAAAGTTGTTTCAACGCGCAAAAGAAATAACACCGGCAACATACATAGGAAGCGGAAAAGTTTTAGAACTTAAAGAGTTAATTGAAGAAAGTGGGGCTAATTTAGCAATTTGCGACAACGAACTTTCCGGCTCTCAAATTAACAACCTTTCTGATGAATTACAAGTTAAAGTTATAGATAGAACTACTTTAATTTTAGATATCTTTGCAAAAAGAGCATTATCTAATGAAGGAAAACTTCAAGTAGAACTTGCAATGTTGAAATACTACCTTCCCCGTTTGTCTGGTATTTCTGGAACAAGCGGAAGGTTTGGAAGCGGCGGTGTTGGCATGAGAGGCCCTGGAGAAACAAAACTTGAACTTGATAAAAGAAAAATTAAAGACCAAATTCAAAAATTAGAAATTCAAATAGATAAAATAAAAAAAGAAAGATTTTTAAGAAGAAAAAATCGTGCTGTTTCGAATGTTAAAAGCGTTTCAATTGTTGGCTACACAAACGCGGGAAAATCAACGCTTATGAACACAATAACAAAAGCGGGAATATACGCAGACGACAAACTTTTTGCAACACTAGACACAACAACAAGGTTGCTTTGGCTTGCCCCTGGAAAACAAGTTGTTTTAACAGACACTGTTGGTTTTATCAACAAACTTCCAAAAGCTTTTGCCCCTGCTTTTTCTGCAACTCTTGAAGAAGTTAGTACAAGCAATTTAATTATTCACCTAATAGATGCAACCGACAAACATCGAGAAATGCACGAACAAGTTGTTTTGGAAGAGCTTGAAAAACTTGGCGCAAAAGAAATTCCAATTTTAACTATATACAATAAAATAGATGTTTTAACAACAGAGGAAAAGCAAAATTTAAGAAAAACAGGAATTAAAGATGCAATTTTTATTTCAGCAAAAAACAACGAAAATGTTGAACTTTTAAAAGAAAAATTGCTTGAAATTCTTTGGCAATAAAATTATAATAAAAAATAAAAACAAAGGAGAAGATTATGGAATTTAACGAATATCAAAAACTTGCAATGAGAACAAAAAAACCTTGGGGGGAAGACTTAAAAGGGCAAATAACGGACGGAATATTGGGGCTAACAGGAGAAAGTGGCGAAGTTGCCGACATAATCAAAAAATATTTTGCTGGTGTTAAAGAACTAGACCGCGACCATGTTATTAACGAAATGGGAGATGTTATGTGGTATTTAGCCGAACTTGCCGAAAGTTTTAATACTACATTAGATGAAATTGCAACATTAAACATAGAAAAATTAAAAGCAAGACACGGCGAAAAATACAGCGGATATGGCGACCGCTCTGGTGCAGGAAAATAAAAAAATAAATTAATAAAAAAAGAGTGAAATAAAATAAATAAAAAAAGAAGAGATTTTCTTTTAATCTCCTCTTTTTTTTAATAAAATTTTTATAACAATATGCAAATAATTCCGCCTTTGCCTTCGTTAACAATTCTTCCAAGAGTTTTTCTCATTTTTCTTTGAGCTTCAACCGGCATTAAATTAATTTTGCTGTTAATTCCTTCGTTAACAAGCGAACTTAAACTTTTGCCAAAGAAATCTGTGTCCCAAATTGCTTTAGGGTTTTGTTCGAACTCTCCCATTAAATATTTAACAAGTTCTTCACTTTGTGCTTGTGAGCCAACAATTGGATTAACTTCTGTTTCGATATCAACGCTCATAATATGCAAGCTTGGCGCAGAAGCTTTAAGCTTAACTCCAAATTTGCTTCCTTGTTTAACAATTTCAGGGTCTTCCAAACTCATGTCTTCTGCGTTTGGCATAACAACACCATAACCTTTTTCTTTAACATCTTGCAATGCAACTTTAATTTTGTCATATTCTGTTTTTGCAAATGCAAGTTGTTTGATGTAGGAAATTAAATGGAAATCGTCGCTGATGTCTAACCCACATTGTTCGGATAAAACTCTGTAAAACAATCCTGGTTTTGGTAAAATTTCAAAACAAATTTTTCCCTCTCCCATTTTTATTGATGAAATTACAATTGGCTCAAAATCTTCACTTTCTAAAAATGCAACATTTGTTTTATCTATTTGACCAATTTTGTTAGCATTTTCACCAAATTTTTTAATTTCAGAAATAACACTGCTTATTATTGGGTGGTCGCAAGAAAGAGCTTGCATCCATTTTGGCATTTTAACTTTAAATGATTTAATAGGAAATTCCAACAATATTTTTTCAAAAATTTCATCTATATTCGTTTGGTTAAGCTTTAAAACATCAATTGGCATAACAGGAACGCCATATTTTGCTTGCAATGAAGTTGCAAGTTTTTTTGCTTCTTCGCTTTTAGGATTTTTTGTGTTTAAAACAATAACAAATGGTTTATTTTGTGTTAAAAGCTCGCTAACAACTCTTTCTTCTGCTTGAACATAACTAGAACGAGGAATGTCTGTTATGCTTCCGTCCGTTGTTAAAACAATTCCAATTGTTGAATGTTCTTCAATAACTTTTTTTGTTCCAAGTTCTGCCGCTTCTTCAAAAGGAATTTCATCTTCTGCCCATGGAGTTTTAACAAGTCTTTGCCTGTTTCCTTCTTCATGCCCAAGAGCGCCATCAATTAAGTAGCCAACGCAATCAATCATTCTAACATTCATTTCAACATTTTCGCCAACACGAATTTCCGCCGCCTTGTTAGGGATAAATCTAGGTTGCGTTGTCATAATTGTTTTGCCATCTGCGCTTTGAGGCAATTCGTCAATTGTTCTTTCTTTAACATTTTTGTCTGTAATGTTTGGCACAACAAGATTTTGCATAAACTGAGTTATAAATGTTGATTTTCCGCATCTAACAGGGCCAACAACCCCAACATAGATGTCTCCTCCCGTTCGTTTTGCAATATCTTCATATAGACCATAATTTTCCATATAAAAACCTCCAAGAGTGATATTGTATTTTATGGTGAGATTAAAGGCATTATGACATCTAACATACAAAAATTAATTAAAAAAATAGTTCTCTCTAGAACTATTATTCTTTTATATAATTGTCGTTTGGCAGGGATGGAAGGAATCGAACCCTCACGAGCGGTTTTGGAGACCGCCATTCTACCTTTAAATTACATCCCTATGTAATTTTATCTTCAAATAATGATGATATTATATCATTCTTTTTAGAAAAGTCAAATATATTCATTTAATTGACAATTCTTTTTTTTATTTATATAATTTTTTGTAACATTTTAATTGGAGTTTACATGGAAATCGTTTTAACAGGCATCAAGCCAACTGGAACATCTCATATAGGAAATTATTTTGGCGCTATAAAACAAGCAATTGAGTTTAGTAAAAACCCAAATTATTTGTCCATGTTTTTTATTGCAGATTATCACTCTCTTAACACAATTAAAAATCCAGAATTGCTTAAACAATACACCTATGAGATTGCAGCAACATGGCTTGGTTGTGGTTTAGATCCTAACAAAGTTATTTTCTACAGACAATCTGATCTGCCAGAAATTTTTGAACTTAATTGGATTTTAAATAATGTAACACCAAAAGGCCTTTTAAACAGAGCTCATGCCTACAAAGCAAAAGTTGAAGAGAACAAAAATAATAATTTAGATGCGGATAGTGGAATTAACATGGGGCTTTATTGCTACCCTGTTTTAATGGCTTCCGACATTTTAATTATGAAAGCAAATAAAGTTCCTGTTGGTCAAGACCAAAAACAACATATAGAAATAGCAAAAGAAATTGCACGATATTTTAACAACGCTTTCGGCTCTTGTCTTACTGTTCCGGAAGAATATATTCCAGAATCCGTTGGAACAATAGTTGGTTTGGACGGAAGAAAAATGAGCAAAAGTTATGGCAACACAATAAATTTGTTTGGAAATGAAAAATTATTAAAATCACAAATTAATAAAATTGTTACTAACAGCCAAACGCCAGAAGAACCAAAAGACACAAATTGTTCAATATTTAAAATATTTAGCCTTTTCGCAAACAAACAACAAATTGAAGAAATGAAAGCTCGATTTGCCCAAGGAATTGGTTGGGGTGAAGTTAAAAAAATAACTTTTGAGGTTGCAAATTCATTTCTTTCATCAATGCGCGAAATTTATAATTACTACATCAACAACCCAAAAGAAATTGATAGAATTTTAGAAGAAGGCTCATTAAAAGCAAGAAAAATTGCACAAAAAACGCTTAACGAAGTTAGAAAATTAATTGGAAAAGTTTAAAAGTTTAATTAAAATTATCAAAACACTTGCATCACCCATTGTTTTGTGATAAACTTTTCAATGAAGCCGAAGTGATGGAATGGTAGACGTAGCGGACTCAAAATCCGCCGAGGGCAACCTCATGGGGGTTCGAGTCCCCCCTTCGGCACCATAAAAGCCATTAAGGCTTTTTTTTGTTATATTCGTTAATGTTAATTAAACAAACTTAAAGGGCTCGAACTAAGCGTTAAAAAAAACAACATGGTATTGTTGTTTTTTAGCGCCGGCGTGATAGCGAGCCACTGCTTCTTGCGCACTCTTACATAGCGGAGCGAGTCCCCCCTTCGGCACCATAGAAAGCCATTAAGGCTTTTTTTTATTTCTTTTATGATAAAAGTTTTAATAATTTAAAATATTTAAAAAAGTTTATAAAAAATTCATTTTAAACAATTATATTAATAAAAATAAATAGTCAAGAGTTTTTACTCCTAAATATTTTTTGTTATATTAATCATCTAAATTTTTAAACAAAGAATCGGCAAAAAATTCTTCTAATGTTAAACCTAATGTCGAACAAATTTGATAAACGGTATCTGTGCTAACTCTCTTTTTGCGAACATTAATAACATCATTAATTGTTGTTCTCGGAACTCCGCCATTTTTAAATAAATAGTATTGTGAAATGCCTTTTTCTTTCAATAAGTTTTCCACTCTTTTACCTATTGCTTCAACTAATTTCATAATTCCTCCATACAAACATTCGTTCGCTATTTAGAATTATAGAATTAATTAAAAAATATACAGTTCGCTAATAAGAACGCTTTGCTTATACATTAAATTAATGCTAATATTATAAAAGCTGTTCGCTATACGGAACATTAGAGGGGTAAGGTATGGAAAGAAAAACTGCTTTTATAGGTCATAGAAACTTGTGGGGAAAAGACGCTGAAATTAGGCTTAAACTTTATGAAGAGATAGAAAATCAAATTCTTAATGGTTGCAAATTTTTCACAATGGGAACGCATGGAGATTTTGACAAACTTGCTTTAAGTGTTTGTAGGCAATTAAAAAAAATTTATAAAGATATTAAAATAGAAGTTGTAATTACAAGTTTAAAAAAAATAGAGTCCAAAATAGAACATGACAAAATCTTTGGAGATATAAAATATGACTCTTATAATGATGTGCAAACGATTATATATGAAATTGAAGAAATACATTATAAAAAACAAATTTTAGTTAGCAATCAATATATGATTGATTCTTGTGATACCTTGATATGTTTTGTTGATATTAACAAACATATAAGTGGAGCAAAAACTGCAATGAAATACGCTTTAAAGAAAGGATTGAGAATTTTGAATTTATATTAAACAACTAAAATCTAAACAAGGTTTTTTTTGTTATATTCGTTAATATTAATTAAACAAACTTAAAGAACTTGAACTAAGCGTTAAAAAAAACAACATGGTATTGTTGTTTTTCTATTTTTATTTAATGCTTATTATTGTATATATAATATATATATGAGTATATAACATATTATTAATTAAAGTCAACAAATGCAGAAAGAATTGCGCCCGCATATAGTCTAATCATAAAATCATTTGGGTGGTTAGTGTAATTTGCAGAAATATCCATGTATTGATAGCGAGTGTCGTTGTTTGTGTTGTTTGCTTGCTTTTTATTTAAAATACCTTGCGATATATCCCACATATTAATAAATGTGCAACCAGATTGATTGTTATAGCCATTTTCGCTGATAAAATTAAAGTCGTTTGCAATTTCTTCCAATAAAGGCATGTATGATGAATGGTTTCCTGCAAAAGTAGATTTAGGATTTGCCATAAATGTTCCAATGATAACAAAATCTGCTTTTGGTGAAGATTTTCTTAACTCTGTTAAAATTGATGATATGTTATTTTTAAACATTGTTGCGTTGTGACTTAAAGAACCGTCGTTCATTCCATATCCTATAAAAACCAAATCATAATTGGTTTTATCAAATTTGTTGTTCTCTATTTGTTCAACGCCCCAAGAGCTTGAAACTCCACCCCTACTTGCATTTACTAGAGTTATTTTTGAACTATCACCACCATAATATCTGTTTGCCAAGAAGTTTTTTATTTGGTCAAACCAAGTTGGTGTGTATGGGGCAAACCCCATCATTGAAGAAGCGCTTGCCCCAACGCTTATGCTATCGCCAAAAACTAAAATTTTTATAGGCTCCGCATTATTCAATTTTTTTAACAAGTTAGGAAAATTTTGTGGTGTATAAGTTGGAGTGTTAAAACCAAGAGGTTGTTCTGTATGATTATATTTGTATGTTACAACTAGAAAGTTTGTTCTTGTCATTGCATTTTCACAAACAACATGTTTTCCCCCGTTTGTTCCGCCGTTATCATTATAAGTAACTTCTATAATGGAGCCGTCGTTATACTGCGAAGGAATGTTTTTGCCATCTAACCATTGGTCTTGAAGATAAGGCAAACCATTGTTATATGGAAAAGAAATTTTATTTCCAGAAAGAGTGTACTGATTTTGGTTATATGTTATTTCCATAGAGTAATTTTTTACAGAAATTATTTCGGTTGGGGTGTAAGTTAAAAATCCAACTGCTTCGCTACTATTACCATATCTAATTGGAGTTACAATTTCGTTATATATAATCGTTTCATTGCCTGTTTTATTATACCAATAAGGAACAGACATCTGCTCAATAGTTAATTGATTTGCTTTTTCCGCAGTGTAAACATAACTAAACCAAGCACCAGAAAATGCCAATAAAAGCCCTGTTATTATTGCAAGCAGTGACGATAATAAAGTTATTGTTAGTTTATTTGGCCTTTTCATTTTTTCTCCTTTTTTAATTTATTTTAAGCAACTAAAATCCAGTTAAAATACTCTAATGCTCCTGCATCATTCATGTATGACTCTTGAATTGTTGATCCTGTCATGTTGTTGAAAGTTGCCCCAGCGCTGTTATCAACCGTTAATGCTTGCCCATATAAATTGTTTGACGCATTGCTGTTGCCTGTTAGTTTTCCATAAATTTGTCCAACAAAGCCCCCTGAACTTGGTTTTAAGTTGAGTTTTGTGAATTTATTTTCTTTGATAGAAACCATATTTTCTGCTTCTCCAACAATTCCCCCAACATTTGTTGCTGATATTGTTGATTGCGATGGCGACCATATATTGTTAATTGTGTTTAAATCAAGACTTGAAGAAACAGCTTTTCCAGCAATTCCACCTGCTGAAACAGAAGCATTTAGCGATTGTGTTACATGAACATTAGTTCCTGAAATTGTTGTTGACATAATATTCCCAGCAATTCCGCCCAAATATTGTGAGTTTGTAACATTAAGATTCTCAACAACAACATTCTTTATTTCGCCGTTTTGTGCGTAACCAACAATTCCTCCAACATTATTTCCGCTTAAAGTGTTAGATGTTGCAGAAAGCAAGTAAATTTTACCTCCTTCCATTTTTCCAACAACCGCACCTGCATTTTCGCTTCCGTTAATATTAATTCCAGAGACATTTAGCGAAGAAACTTCAACATTGTTTGTTTCTCCTATTGCTCCAGCAGATTGTCCGCTAACATTAGTTCCTGAAACAGTTGAATTGTTAACATATCCGCCGTTCATTTTTCCAACAAGCGCCCCTGCGCTGCCAGCCGAAGAAATTGTTCCAACATTAACAACAACATTTTCTAATATTGAATTGTTTGCTTCTCCTGCAACAAAGCCAACGCTGATGTTTGAAGAGGTTTCAATTGAAGAATTTGTTATTGTTAAGTTTTTAATGATTGCTCCATCCAAGTAGCTAAACAAACCAATAGCCGTTGAAGTTGTTCCATTAAAATTAATTCCAGAAATTGTTTTTCCATTTCCATCAAAAACAGCATTAAATGGCTTAGATTGCGTTCCAATTCCTTGCCAATTTGTTGATGAAATTTCTATATCTTTTTGAAGTTTAAAATATGTTTTTTCTCCGTTTGTGCTGTCTTTAATATAATCCATCATTTGTAAAAGCGTTTTTTCATCAAAAATAATGTAAGGGTCTAGTTCGGTGCCTTTTCCCAAAATAGTTTCATTAATTTTAAACGCATTTGCAACATTTCTTAATATTGGTGCTCCAAAAACCGAAGAATCTGAACTTGGCATTCCCCAAACATCCATAAAGTCATAGTTATTAAATGAAGATGCTTGGTTAAATTGTGTTGTTGTTAACCCTTTAATTTCAACACCAGTGTTGTTTGTATGAACTGCTGGAAGCGCTGCGTTTTTCCAATAGTAAACATTTGTTAAAGCGTTTGAGTTGTTAACCCCTGCAAACAATCCTGCTAAGAATGCTCTTGTTTTTGTTAAATAAACTGTTCCATACATAAAGCAATTTTCAATTGAAGAGTTTGCAGAAATAAAGCCAGCAAAACCTCCAACTTCAGAATCAACATCTCCAACAAAGTCTGTGGAAACAGTTACGCGAGTGTAACAGTCTTTTATAGTAACGCTGTCGGCATTAGATATAAATCCACCCAATCTTTTTGTTCCAACAACATTGCCGTTAGAGTAACATTCTTTTATTATTGCCCCACCTGTTGCTTCGGCAATGAATCCTCCAAGATTAGATGTGTGAAGAGAATCATCTTTTATAACAGATGTTACATTGTTTGTTGAATATGAATATTTAATTTCTCCGCCGTCAATTTTTCCAATTAAACTACCAGCATTTGCGTTTACATTTATAAATCCATTTTCTGCAAATGATGAAATTATATTAGAATCAACTGCTTCGCCAACAAGCCCGCCAGAAAATCCTGTTTGAGTATCATAATTTGTAATTTCAAAATCTGAAATACCTAAATTTTTAATTGTTGCATTTTCCGCTTTGTTAAACAAACCTAAATTACCACTTTGTGAAAAAAGTTTAAAGTTTGTTATTCTGTATCCATTTCCGTCAAATGTTCCTTTAAAATTATTTATAATAACATTAAATGTTTGATTTTCTAAATTTAAATTGTTTTTTAGAACATAGAAAGTAGTATCACCATAATTGCTCATCTTGTTAATGTTAAGCAAGTGATTAACATTTGTTATTTCATAAGGATTTGATTGTGTTCCTTCACCTGCTAAAAACCATTTTTCTGTTGTGATATTTTTAGAAGAAACGGAAGAATCTAGTGTTATTTCAATTCTTTCAATATTTTTTTCTGCGTAAGAAGAAATATTTTGTTGTGTTGTTAGTTCTTGCCCATATCTGTGAATGTAAACTTGATAAGTACCATATGGCAAAGAAGAAACAAATGCATATCCGCTAGGCCCACTTGTTGTTTCTTTAATTAATGTGTTGTCTTGCCAAATTTGAATTATGGAATTGCCATCCGTTGAAATTCCAAGGCTAACCGAAGGTTGCAAGCTGAACATTGCCCCTTTTGGCATTGGCATACCAAAAGGAATTGTTGATGTACTGCTCATTTGCCATATAGAGTTAAAGTCCCAACCTGCAAAATTGCTTTGAACTTTTAATTGTTCAGTTGAATATTCAGTTGCGTTTGCAACAGGAGTGCTTCCACCAACAAGAGATGATTTGCCTTTATTTTGCCCAGATAAACAATAGTTGTTGCTTCAGGATTTCTATCTGCAAATCCGTGAGACATTGCTCTTCCAGGTTTAAAAGAATCGTTATTTCCTGTTATTACAACATGAGCATAGCAATTGCTTATGTTCCCTCCATTAAAATCTCCAGCAAAGCCAGCAATTGTTCCTCTGTCTTCAAATGAAATTAGAATATCTCTATCAGTATAAATCGACCCATAGCTAAAACAATTTTTTATTGTTCCGCTGGATTGTGCGCCAACAAAACCACCTAAATAACAGTATCCTTTTGCCAATGTTCCATTTCCAGATCCACCAGTTGTATCGTCGTTCATACTATAACAACTGCTTATATCTCCGCCGTTAAGCCAGCCTATAAACCCTCCAACAGGCTTGCCTTTGTCGTCGTCTCCTATGTATTGTGCATGTGTGTTTCGTGTATAACAATTTCTTATATATCCGCCAGTTGCTGCATCTCCATCAATTGCTGCGTTTGAGCCGCAAAATCCTCCAACATCATTCCAGCCATACGCATAAGAATTCTCTACATAAACATTTTCAATTATTGCACCTAACCCAATTCTTCCTGCTAAAACACCACAACCAGAACTATTTTCAACTCCATTTTGGATGTTACAGTTTGTAATTCCTAAATTGTAAACTTTTGCATTATTTGAAACAACGTTAAACAAACCTAAAAGCGCATAAGTAGATGTGTTAAGGGAAACATTTTTTATAATTTTTCCGTTTCCATTTAATGTTCCCGAAAAACTTGTTTTTGGTGTATATGTTTTACCAGAATAGTCTATATCTGACATTAAAATAAACTTCCCATCACTAGGATATAAAATGTTGTTATATCTACCTGTGATTGCTTGAAACATGTCAAAGTTTTCAACAACGTGAAAGCCATCTGTGTTAACTTTCATTCCATATTTATAAACAAGTTCGCTATTATTATCTTTTAATTGAGCAAATTGATATGCTTGTCCATCTCTACCAAGGTATGACCAATCAAATTCCCAAACATCATTGCCCAAAACATCCAATATGTATTGAGTTCCAGAAATTGGTGTTTGACCTGCAAGTTGGTTGGCATTTAAGGCCTTAAAATTCATTTGACCATTGAAAGTTACCGCACTTGCACAGCCATCTAAATAAAATACATTTGTTGTAGTGGCATCGGATAGTGTTGCAATTGCATATTCGCTTTTTCCTAAATTATAGCAATTATAAATTGTTGATCCTGCTTGTGCATTACAGAACAAACCACCTGTCCAGTGTGTTGTTTGAATTAATAATGTAGCAGAAACATCTCCAGTATTAAAAGAGTTAGAAACTGTTGCCCCCGAATTAATAATTGTGTTAATACCGCCAGTTTGCCCACCTCTAATATCACCTGAATTATAACATTTATCTATTAAACCGCTGTTTAAAGCGCTTATTCCTCCAACAAAGGATGTTGCTGTTGATACGCTAACATTGTCAGGATAAACAACATTAATGTTTCCTAAATTAGAACACAAAACAATTTTAGCACCAGCATCATTGTTTGCAGCAATTCCCCCAATGTTAGCTGCAGTGCCTTGAAATTGTTGTTGAGTTAAATTAAATGAAATGTTTAAAGAACTTGTACAGTTTGTTATAGTTCCACTATTTGTTGAAGCAATCCCTCCAAGCGCAAATGGTTTTGGCGTTCTTATGTTAAAGGAAAAGTTGCTAACCTCAATTCCATCAACAACTCCAGATACTCCAACAGATAAGAACAAACCAATAGAATCGTTGTCTGTGTCAAAATCTATTCCTTGTATAATTGCTTTTCCGTTAGCGGTTTCACCCTTATAATAACCTTCAAAATTAAAATTTTCCCCGTTAACAAAACCTATTGGGTCAAAATTTCCTAAATTTGATAGATTTGTATCAACTTTTTTAAAATTAATATCAACTGGTTGCAAATAATTAGAAGACAAACTTAAATTTATACTAAATAAATCACTTAAAACAATGTTTTTTCCTATTAAAGAAAGAAGCTGAGGAGATGTTATATAGTATGGATTTTCATTACTACCATCACCCTTAAAATTAAAATTAAAATCTTGAGTGTTAATCCAAATTTGAGGATATTTAAACATCGAATAAGATGAATGGAAATACGACGGCATTTCAGACTGGTTGTTCCCGTTAATCAACGATAAAATGTTCATTGTTGCGCCATTAACCACAACATCTTGACTGCAAGAAAGTTGATTTTCGTTAACAGACAAAATATATGTTTTATTAACAGAATCTCCGCCAGAATAAATGGCATTAGATGCAACGCTAGACAAAAACGCTAAATTTGAAACAGAACCGGAAGAATAAGTATGAATTAATCCTCCCTTTTCGCTTCCAACTGTTCCACTGTTATATCCGTTTTCTAAAACTCCAGCATTATAACCAACCAGCCCACCTGTTTTCGTTCCGGAAACATTACCACTGTTATACGAATTTTTTATTGTTCCAGTGTTGCTGCCAACAAGACCACCAACATATCCAGTTGTTGATGTTGTTATTGTTGTAGAAGAATAACATTGTTCCACAACCCCTTGATTGTTTCCAACAATTCCTCCAACATTTCCGCTTCCAGATGCGTTAATTGAAGAATTTAACAATCCAACTCTGTAAACCTTTGCGTTAGAACTTATTGCCCCAAAAAGCCCAACTGCATTTTGTGAAGATGATATATGTAAGTTAGAAATTGTGTATTGCCCGCCTTCATATGTTCCAGGAAATGGTTTTTCATCTGTTCCAATAGGATTAAAATTTCCTTCTTGATCTCCATTAAAATCTTCAAGCGCAAAATTTAAATTTGCCGTTTGCAAAAAGTAGTTTGCTTTTGTTTCATCAAATGTTCCGTCTTCATTTCTGTGATACATGAAATATCTAACATTATCTAAATGTTTAGGAAGTGAAATTAAATATGGGTTTTCTTGTGTTCCATCTCCACCAGCAAAAGGTTTTTCTTCGGTTGAAAACGAAACTTCAAATTCCCCTGTTTGTTGCAAAGCAGAAAAAACAACCATGGATAAAATTATCCCTACAAAACAGAAAATTAAGGAAATAGTCCAAATTATTGTTAGTTTTCTAGCCGTTTTTTCTTTCAACTAAACTTTAACCTCCACAAACAATCTAAAATTTTGTTTTTTAACAGAAGACAATTCCCACAAATCTTGCCCGTCAATAACACTTAACGCAATATAGAGAGTTGTTGTTTCTTGTGGTGCTAAAACACCGCTAGGAGTTGTTGTTCCCAAATTAAAATTCCCGTCCGCTCCATTGTTTTTTAAATACAACAACTCAACTTGCGAAGAAAAAACAAATGGGTTGCCCTGCTGGTCAACACAAGAAACCGAATAATTAACATTAACATCGGAAAGATTTTGAATTTCAACCTTGATTAAATAATATCTATAATAATTCTTATAGCTAAATTGAACATCTCTTAAAAAATCGCCTTTTTTAACATCTTCGTCTTTGGTTTTTTCAAGAACATTTTCAAAAACGGGTTCAGAAGTTAAACTTGAAAAGCTTGAATTATCGCTTGGCCCAATATAATCAGATATTTTTATGTAACTTTTCGCTTGGCCACTGTCGGTTATAATAATTTGAGTGTTTGCATTTAATGATTGGGACAAAACAGAATATACAACAACTCCACAAGTTGCAATTATTAAAAATATCGTCAAACTTAATAATATAATTTTATTCCTTACTTTGTTCAACATATCCCCCAATTATGCATTTTTTATTATGAACAATATCAATATTTATATTTACATAATATATATGTTTGTAAAAATTTTACAAATTTAACATATTTTTGTCAAATAAATTCGAATAGTTTAAATCAATTTGATTAAAATAATTGAAGTGAAATTAATGTTTTTTTATAAAATCATTTTGTTAAACAAAAATAATTTGCTAAAATCAACTTAAAAATTAAAAAAGGGGGGTAAAAAAATGAAAAATGAAACTGTAGCTAAAGAGCAATCTGGCATAAAAAGAAGAATTATAATTTCTGTTTTAAGCATAGTTCTTTGTTTGCTTTTAATTGGCATTTCTGTTTTTGCTGCAACTAGCCAAAGTTTTACATCTAAAAACACAATAACTATCGGCTCATCTGATCAAGTTAGAATTGGTATAAAAGCAAGTTATGCTTTCGGAACCGCAAACGAAGCAAGAAAATTGTTTACAAACTCAGAAGAAGATGTTACAGCAGTTAAAAGTTTATCTTTCACTGAAATAGCAAACAAAACATACGACCAAGATTCTGTAACAAAAAATGGCCCAGATATCGTTTTCTCTTACGACAATAAATACACCTATGCTGTTTATAAAATCGAATTTGCTAATCAAGATGCATCAGATGTAACCTACTCAATTGCATTTAGAAACGAAGCAGATTCTGATGACTACACTTTTAACAGCCAAATAACTCTTTACTCTGGCGATGGTGATGCAACAACTTTAACACAAGCTTCTGCACCTTACACTGGCGACATTTCAAAAGGCGAATCTAAAACCGTTTATGTTGTTGTTGCCGTAAACACAGAGCTTATCGATCTTACAGCTGTTGCACAACAAGTTTACAATTTAAAAATAACTGCTAATCAAAAAGCAGCAGGTTAAAACAAAAATACATTAAAAAGGAGTTTTTATGGAAAAAACAAATTCATCAATAAAAAGAAGAGTTATAGTGGCTACATTAAGCTTGTTGCTTTGCGCTTTAATTATTGGCGTTTCAGTTTATGCTGCTGTTTCTCAATCTTTAAATTTAACAAACCAAATTACAATTAGTGCTAGCGGTCAAACACAAGTTAAAGTTGATGTTTACGAATATGCTAACGAAGCAACAACAGCAATCACAGAAGTTGATAACTTATCAACAGAACCAAGTTGGAGCGACCCATTAGTAACAAAAGGTGAAACAGAAAACAGTAAAACCCAAGCTTTGAAAGCCGCAGAATTTTCACGAACAAATGGTGTTAACTATTATGCTTGGAAAATAACATTCACAAACAGTAATGTAACAGACGCAACAGTTTATGCTCACATAACTGCCCCAGCTGTTGACAATGATCAAATTAGAGTTTGGATTGGAACTGAGTGGGCTTCATTAACAGCAAATGAAAACACAGCAATTGATGCAGATGTTACATTAGCAAAAGGTGCTACAGCAAGTTATTACATTGTTGTTGCAACAGACACTGCATTAGATCAATTAACACCAAGTGCAGGAAGCCTTCCTTTTAACATAGATATATTGATTGATCAAAACGCTTAATTAAAATTAAACTAAAAGGTTAAGAATTCACTTAACCTTTTTTGTTTGTTTTAGCATAAAAAAATAATTAAATTTAATTAATTAATATTTTAAATTTTAAAAATTAAACTTAATTATTTTGTTTTGTATGTTTTTATATGTTTGGTAAAATAATAAAGTATGAAAAAAGATATAAAAAATAGCAAGCTTGTTAAAAATGAAGAATTAGCTTCTTCTCCAATTGGTTATGACGAACTTGCAGTAAACAAAAAACAAAAAATTAAAAAAGTAACAAACATAATTTTAGATATAATTATTTACATTGTTTTAATATTCTCCGCAACCTTTGCAGGTTCGCTAGTTATAACAAAACTAACAAAAGGCGTTCCTTCAATTTTCGGTTACTCTATGATTAACATTGTTTCAGGGAGCATGGTTGATGCTGGGTTTAATGTTGGTGATAGTGCTTTCATAAAATCAATAAATGTAGAAGATTACAAAGTTGGCGATTATATTGCTTTCTTCGATTATGTTGATCCTGCTCATCCAGGGCCAGCAAAAATTCCAAATGGAGAAAAACCAAATCCTAATCCTCCTAAAAACCGAATTGTTTTTCACGAAATTATAGAAATAACAATAGATGCTAATGGAGATAGATGGTTTAGAACAAAAGGAACAAACAACGACAATCCAGACTTGAACATAATTTATCAAGATTATTTAATTGGAAAATATGTTAGCGAAAACAATGGGTTTGTCAACTTCTTAAAATTTATTACATCGAGCACAGGTATTTTGGTTTTAATAATTTTACCATGTTCAATAATATTGTTTAAAAATTGTTTTGAATTAGTCAGTTTAGCATTTTTATATAGTGACAAAAAGAAAGCATTAAAAGCAGAAAAATTAACAAAAAATTTAACAGAAAATCCAGAAACAAATTTAAAAAATTCCGAAATAAATCAAAGTGAAAATATTGAAAACAATTCGGAAAATATTACCGAAAATACAATGCAAAATGTTGAAGAAAATAATAAAGAAAATAATTTAAAAAATAAAAAAACAACAAAAAAATAAGCCAAAAAAGAAAATAAACCTAAAAAAATAAAATAATATAATTTAAAAAAGAATAATGTTTTTATTCTTTTTTTTCTTTTTTTTACTATTTTAATTTTTTTATTTATATTAAAGTATTTACTTGACTTATTTCGTTTTTAAGATTATATTATTTAAAGGAGAAAATATGAGCAAAAAGTTTTATATAACAACACCTATTTATTATCCAAGCGTTAAACTAACTATTGGAAATTCCTACACAACAATTCTTTGCGATGCTATTGCAAGGTTTCACAGAATGTTAGGATATGATGTTTTCTTTTTAACAGGAACAGACGAACACGGTCAAAAAATTTCCAAGGTTGCAAAAGAAAGAGGCAAAACCGAAATAGAACATTTAAATGAAATTGTTGACGACACAAAAAAACTTTGGGCAAGCCTTAACATTTCATATGACAAGTTTATTAGAACAACAGATGAACTTCATGTTTCTGCAGTTAAAAAAATTTTTAATAAATTATATGAAAAAGGCGAAATATATAAAACCCATTACACTGGTAAATATTGTGTTCCTTGCGAATCTTTTTGGTCGGAAGGTCAATTAATTGATGGCAAATGTCCTGATTGCGGAAGAGAAGTTATTGATAGTAATGAAGAATGTTACAATTTTAAACTAAGCAAATATACAGACAAAATAAGAGATTTGTATAAAAACAATCCCGAATTTTTACAACCTCAAAACAGAGTTAACGAAATGCTTAACAATTTCTTAAACGAAGGATTAAAAGATTTATGCGTTTCTAGAAAAAGTGTTAAATGGGGAATCCCTGTTGATTTTGACAGTGATCACACAATTTATGTTTGGATAGATGCTTTAACTAACTATATTTCTGCTCTTGGTTATAGTTCAGATGATGATAGTGATTTTAAAAAATTTTGGCCCGCTGATGTTCATGTTGTTGGAAAAGAAATTGTTAGATTCCATTCAATAATTTGGCCTGCAATTTTAATGGCTCTTGATTTGCCACTTCCTAAAACAATATTTGGTCACGGTTGGTTGCTTTTTAATAACGACAAATTAAGCAAAAGCAAAGAGTCTGGTTCAAAAGAAGTTATAGATCCTAGAATTTTAATTGAAAACTATGGGAGCGATTCTATAAGAAACTTTTTAATAGGTGAAGTAAATTTTGGCAGCGATGGCCCTTACACTCAAGAATCATTTTTGCTTTCATACAACAACAACCTTGCTAACACCGTTGGAAATGTTGCATCAAGAACTCTAGGCATGGCAGAAAAATATTCAGATGGAATAATTTATGAAGCTGAAAAACTATCCGAATTAGATCAAAAATTTAAAAATGATGTTATTTCTTTAAAACAAAAATCTATTGAAGAAATCAAAAATTTAAAACCTACCAATAGTTACAATCATGCATTGGAAATTCTTCAAAAATGTAATCTTTATATTGATGAAACAAAACCATGGGAATTATATAAAGAAGGCAAAACAAGTGAAATAAACACATTCCTTAATTTGCTTTGTCAAGCACAATTAGAGGCTTACACTTTATTAATTGCCTTTTTACCAGAAAAAGTTCCTCAAGTTTTTGAAAAATTTGGTGTTGAAATTCCAAAAATAATTGATGAAAATAATTCATTCAACATTTTAAAAGCTGGAACAAAGGTCAATAAAGGAGAAAATTTATTTAATCGTCTAGACATTGCAAAAGAAAATGAAAAATTGATAAATATTGCAAAATCAATTTAATGTTTTGAATAATTAAAAAAAACTTCCCATTGGGAAGTTTTTTTAATTTTCGTTTTTAAATTTTTCTAATTCATTTTTTAATTTTTCGATAGAGTCAACTTCTATAAATTTTTCATTCCATTCATATAAATTTATTTTTTGCATTAACTGGTAAACTTGTTTTAATGTTTCATTGTCTTTATCAATGTTTAAAAACAATATTTTTTTGCTACACATAACTGCGAAAACTAATTCACTAAGAGTTCCCCATGTCCCCTTGAAGCAAACAACTAAATCTGCATCTTCAACAAGATCAACTGATCTAATTAAGAATTTTGCATTTTTACTTGCACCTGTTTCTTTTAAATATCTCATTTTAATGTTTTTGTTTTCAGCAAAGCCAAATTCTGTTATATGTTCGCTTGCACTTGTTCCTGGAGAATATGCTAAAACATCTCCGCCCATTTCAACAACATAGTTTGCAACAAGT
>CALWRL010000004.1 GCA_944383945.1 uncultured Clostridia bacterium | reverse complement strand
GTTTCAGTGTCTGCCATTTTTCATTATTGAGAAAATTAAACAAAAATGAAAACCAAATTGTAGAAAGATTTAACCCAGACATAAAAAATGGGCTTTCAAGCATGCAAGTTGAAAACCGTCAAAAATTAAATCTTGTAAACAACACAAAACAAAAAACTTCTAAATCATATTTAAGAATATTTGTTGATAATATTTTCACATTTTTTAACATGCTTTGGCTTGCAATTTTCATAACCCTATTGGTTGTTAAATCTTATGAAAATTTGCTTTTCATTGTTGTTATATTCTTTAACACGGCAATTGCAATCTTTCAAGAAATTAGAAGCAAAAGAACAGTTGAAAAGCTTTCGTTGATAACTGCTCCTAAAACAACTGTTGTTAGAGATGGGCAAGAAAAAGAAATATATGCTAACGAAATTGTTTTAGACGACATAATTGTTTTATCTTCTGGAAATCAAATACCCTCCGATTGTATGCTGTTAGATGGAACAATAGAAGTTAATGAAAGTTTGTTAACCGGCGAAAGCAAAGCAATAAAAAAAGAAAAGGGAAGCAATCTTTTAGCAGGAAGTTTTTTAACAAGTGGAAAATGCTATGCGAAAGTTGAAAAGGTTGGAAATGATAACTACATTCAATCCCTTGCAAAAGCAGCAAAAAGTTTTAAACAGCCAAATTCAAATTTGTTTAAAGACTTAAACAAAATAATTAAAGGCATTGGACTTTTTATAATTCCAATTGGCGCATTGGTTTTTTGCAACAACTATTTTTGGGCAAAAACAGCGTCGGGCACCCCTGCTTCATCTGTTGGAAATTTTGCAGAAGCAATAAGCAGCACTTGTGGAAGCCTTGTTGGAATGATTCCAGCCGGAATGTTTTTGTTGATATCCGTTGCTTTAACAGTTGGAGTTATCAAACTAAGCGAAAAGAAAACTCTTGTTCAAGATATATACAGCATAGAAATGTTAGCACGCTCTAATGTTTTATGTTTAGATAAAACAGGAACAATAACCGATGGAACAATGACAGTAAAACAACTTAAATGCTACAATTGTGATGAAAGCGAAATTTCAAACTCTATTGCTAACATGATGGCAGTTCAACCAACTCAAAATTCAACTTCAAGAGCGCTTTTAAATTATTTCGAGAAAACAACAGACTACAACCTTGTTAGCAACATTCCTTTTTCATCCGACAGAAAATACACAGCAACATCTTTTGAAAATCATGGAACATTTGTTATAGGTGCAAATGAATACATTAAGGCAAAAATATCGGAAGAAATGAAACAAGAAATAGCCTTAGCTTCATCTTCTGGTTACAGAGTTTTAGTTGTTGCAACAAGCAAAGAAAATATTAAGAACGAAAAACTTCCAGAAAACTTAACAGTTGTTGCAATTATTTTAATTGAAGACACAATTAGAAAAGATGCAATAGAAACAATTAATTGGTTTAAAAACAACAATGTTGAAATAAAAATAATTTCCGGAGACGACCCTCAAACAGTAAGTTATATTGCAAGTCGTGTTGGAGTTGAAAATAGCGAAAAATTTATCAACCTTGAAGGAGTTTCTATAGAAGATGTTAAAAAACTTGCAAAGCAATACACTGTTTTTGGAAGAGTTTCGCCAGAACAAAAACACGCGATAATACAATCTTTAAAAGAAACAAATGTTGTTGCAATGACTGGCGACGGAGTTAACGACACTCTTGCATTAAAAGAAGCAGACTGCTCTATTGCTATGGCAGACGGAAGTGAAGTTGCACGAAACATTTCTCATTTGGTTTTGTTAAATTCAAACTTTTCTTCTTTACCAACTGTTGTTGAAGAAGGAAGAAAGGTTATTAACAACGTTCAAAAGTCGTCAACGCTATTTTTCATGAAAACAGTTTTAGCAATACTCCTTTCTGTTTTTTGTGTTGCAATTCAAATTAAATATCCGTTCTACCCAAAAAATATGTTCTTGCTAGAAATGTTTGTGATTGGTGTTCCTAGTTTCTTCTTGGCTTTACAACCGAACAAAGATTTAATAAAGAGCGGATTTATAGGTTATGTTTTAAAGCGAGGAATTCCTTATGGTCTTGTTATTTTCTTTAATGTAATAACAATAACCTTGCTTTGGAAATTTAATATAATATCCCCAGAAGAAAATCAAACATTAACAACAATAATGTTAACGGTTTCTGGTTTCTTAAATTTAGCTTGCTTGTGTTTCCCTTACACTAAATACAAACTTGCAATTGTTTGTTTTTCGGCTGTTTGCCTTGTTGGGGCTTCATTTTTGTTACCAAACTTTTTTGGTTTTGGCAAAATAACAGATTATGTTATTAAGATTTCATTGATATTATCGCTATTAACTCTTGTTGTTCATTTAATTGGTTTAAACATAAAAATTAATAAAAATTTGAAAAAGAGGAAACAAGTTGAAAATTAGTTCTTTAAAACTTAAAAATTATAGAAACTATAACTCTATTGAGCTTTCCTTTTCGCCTGCAACAAATATTTTACTTGGTAAAAATGCCCAAGGTAAAACAAACCTTTTGGAAGCTATATTTACTTGCGCAATTGGAAAAAGTATGAGAGCTTCAAAAGACAGTGAAGTTATAAAATGGGGCGAAGAAAACGCAAAAATTGAATTAGAGGTTGTTAAAAATTTTGGAAAGTCTAAAATTGAAATTTATTTTTTAAAGAATAAAAAGGCAATAAAAATTAATGGGCTTCCTATTAAAAGAATTGGAGAACTTCTTGGAGAATTAAGATGCGTCTTTTTCTCACCAGATGAATTAAAATTAATAAAAGAAAGCCCAGAAGATAGGCGAAGGTTTATGGACATAGATTTATCGCAAATATCAAAAGTTTATTTCAACCTTTTAAATAAATATGAAAAAATCATTCGTTCAAGAAACAAATTGTTAAAAGA
This sequence comes from uncultured Clostridia bacterium, assembly GCA_944383945.1. Lineage (GTDB taxonomy): Bacteria > Bacillota > Clostridia > Christensenellales > UBA1242 > UMGS687. The sequence goes on along the minus strand of CALWRL010000004.1, from coordinate 20,935 downwards.
TTTTAAGGATAAAAATTCGATAAAAAAATCAAATCTAGAGCAATTCAATTTAGAAGATTTTAAACGCATGATTTCAGTTTATAACATTCAGCTTGCAGAATGTGCCTCAAAAATTTCTATTTCCAGAAACAATTTAATTGTTTCTCTACAGCCTTATGTTAAAAAAACTCACGCATTTTTAACAAACAATAAAGAAGATTTAGAAATTGAATATCAAACATCATTTCCAATTCCAAACGAACTTTTAAAAGGGAATGAAAAAATTGAACAATTAAAAAATAAATTTATATCTTTATATGAAAAAAATTTAGAGAAAGACCTCGCCCTTGGTTACACAACAATTGGCCCACACAGAGATGATATTAAAGTTTCAATTAATGGTGTTGATGTTAAATCCTTTTGCTCACAAGGGCAACAAAGAACCGCTGCCCTATCAATGAAACTTGCAGAGTTAGAAATAATTAAACAGCAAACAGGAGAAATGCCAATATTAATATTAGATGATGTGTTAAGCGAATTGGATTCTCAAAGGCGCGAAAAACTTTTGAACTTCTGTTCAAAAACTCAAACTTTTATTAGCTCAACAGACAAGCCAGAAAGAATACCAAATTCAAACATAATAAAGATTGATTCGGCAAAGAAAATTAATTAAAGGAAAAAACTTGTCCTTGTGTTGCCAAAATTATCACAACCGCTGCAACAACCACAACTTGAATTTCCGTTAGACAACAATATTAAAAGCAAAAGCAAAAGAATGTTTGTGTTATTTGCTAAATCTGTGTCTGTTGCAGACGCAACAACACCAATTAGCAAAACCAACAAAATTTCGTTAGAAAAATTCATTTTAAACATCTCCTCTGTGCCAATTCTCTTTTTTAAATGTCAAAAAACTCCAAAAAAATCTTTTGGGGCTTTTCTTTTGCAATTTAAAATTAAAATAGCACTAAAAATATATATGAAAGAACAAATTAATATGTTAAGGAGTTTTTATGTTTGAAAGATTTTTGCTTTTAACAGAAAAAAATAAAAAAGAAGTTTTAAATTATCTTCCAAATAACGAAGCAATAAACAAACTTGCAATTTTTTTTCAAAACTTTTCAGATGGAACACGCTTAAAAATAATTTCTTGTTTAGCAATGTGCGACATGTGTGTAAATGACATTTCAACTATACTAAACATAAATCAAACAACAATAAGTCATCAACTTAAATATTTAAAATCTCAAAACATTGTAACTTGCAAGCGCGATGGAAAAATAATTCTGTATTCTTTGTCATCAAGTAAAGTAAATGATTTAATGCTTTCTGCTGTTAATGTAATTTAAAACATAAATAAAAAGAACTCGAAAATTCGAGTTCTTTTTATTTTAGTCCAATGGATTGAGTTTGTATCTGCCCATGCATGCACAAATTATATCGTATATGTTCCAAATTTCGCCGATGATAAGAAAGTTTAACAAGAACTTAACAAGCGCTAGTTTCCATGTTCCTTTCATGTAAAGTTTGTCAATTCCAAACCATCCTAAAAATAAACATATAAGAAACAAAACAACTCTATTTCCTGTGCTTTTGCTTTTCGCCATACTCCCCTCCTTGTTTGTATTTTATCACTATTTTAATCTTATGCAAACTATTTTACTTTAATAACAAAAAATTATTAAAAACTGTTGACATATCATAATTAATTTGATAATATATAAAAGCATTCCGTGGGGGTATAGCTCAGCTGGCTAGAGCACCTGCCCTGCAAGCAGGGGGTCATCGGTTCGAATCCGATTATCTCCACCACTATTTGAAAATTTTTCAAATAAAATGATGACAGTTGCTAAAGTCAATAAAACAAACAATATAGAGATGTAGCTCAGCCGGTTAGAGCACCACCCTGATAAGGTGAATTTGACCACTTTGAGCACGCCAACGAGAGTTGCTAAACTCGTTAAAACAAACTATATAGAGATGTAGCTCAGCCGGTTAGAGCACCACCCTGATAAGGTGGGGGTCGGTGGTTCGAGTCCACTCATCTCTACCAATAAAAGCAATTAAATATGATTGCTTTTATTTTTTTATAATCCCCACCTTGTGTTGTGGAACAACACGCAAAGCAAAGCTTTGCAATCAGGGTGTCCTGTTGCCGAGCGAAGCGAACGCCAACCGCACGCAAACAAACTTGACGGGCGGTTATAAGGTGGGGGTCGGTGGTTCGAGTCCACTCATCTCTACCAAAGAGAAGTGTTTATAACACTTCTTTTTTTTACCCCCACCGAACTATGAGCGAAGCGAATTTAAGGAATTTTAGTTGATAGTTTAAACACTCATCTCTACCAAACTTGAGAGCAAAACCTGCTCTCTTTTTTTTATCTTAAAAAAGTCATAAAACGCTCTTAAAAAGGGTTTATAAATCCGTAAATTCTTTTATAAAAACAATTTTTATTTTATTCTTTCTATCGTTCTATTTGATGAATTATCAAACTCTAATATTCGTCCGATAGTCCTTTTAAACTTTTAGAAAGTTCTCGCGAGCGGTAATACCTAGAAATTATTTTATTTTCTGGTACATCGTGCCCACCTAGCAAGTGTCTTGAATTAAATCTTTATTATTTTTGCCTTTTAATTGTATAATAATTAAAGTTATATTTTTTGTTTTTAATTTTATTTGTTCCGTTTTCCGATAAAATATAAAATCGCAAATGGAAGTAAAACAATTATTAGTATAAACATTTTTTGCCCCCTCATTTTGTTTTGCATTCTCTTATTATTATAGATTTAAAGCGTGATATAATCTTTATAATAAATTTTTAGCCGTTGCAAAATTAGGTTCTTTTTCTAAAGCCGCCAAATCTCTTTTTATTACTCAGCCGGCAGTTAGTTATAACATTAAACAACTTTAAAAACAATTGGGTATAGCATGGATTATTAGAAATATAAATTAGTTGTTTTAACGCCTGATGGCAAAAAAATATATGTGTTATTATAAGAAGTACATAACAATTTGGTGTATGGCTAAAAATTTGCAATAAATTGTTCATCATTGTTAAATACCTCACTTGATGTAGGTGTTTCAACTCACACTGCAAAATATTATTTAGTGCCCATTCTTGAAAAATTAAAAAAAGATAATCCTACGGTTTTAATTAACGTCATAAGTAAATCAAAACAGTAAATGGGCAACCAACTATTTGATAATGCACTTGATATTTTAATTGATACATTCCCAATATTAGTTTATAATGAAAATATTGTTGTAAAATTATTGTATAAGCTAAACAAATATATTTTAAAATAAAAAAAACAAATCCTTATGAACATAATTTATTTTTTTGATTTTAATGATTTATAAGATAATTAAACCCACAAATACAAATTGTAGCCATAGTCTTTTGGGTTATATTTTTATCTTCATAACAATCTTTTAAACTTAACCATTTAAATTGATCATGTTCTGTTAATTCAACGTTTCCTCCCAATTTCGTTTTAACCCAAAAATTATATTGCCTTGATTTTTTCCCGCTTCCAGATAAATAATCAAAGAAATCAATATATCCACATATATTTTCAACATCTAAATTGGTTTCTTCTTTTATTTCTCTTATTAAACCTTCAAAAATAGTTTCTCCCATTTCAAGTTTTCCGCTTGGTAGTTCGTCAATTCCGCCTAAAAAATCATCTGCTTTTCGTCTAAGAATTAAAACTTCATTTTTCTCATTAGTTATCACAGCTCCGACTACTATCTTCTCAATCCCATCTTCTTTTGCTTTTTCTTTCAACAAATTTTCTATTTTCATATTACTTTCCTCCTTTATTTATTATAATATTTAAATTTTTCTGGAAATTTTTTTTAAATATAGAATCTTTATTCAATTTTTCCTTAATAATATTACCATACAAATCTTCCTCAAGAGATTTTATTCCTACCTTTGTTTTAAATTCGTTTAATTCATCAATAGAATTTAAACAATCTTGATATTCAATTTCAACATAATTCCCGAGAAGTTCAACTTTATCTATAAATATCTTTAAATTCTTATATTTTCTAATTTCTCTTTTTTTATAAAGATACATATAAGGCGTCATGTTTAAAAACGTAAAAAAATTTAAACCGTCATCTATTGTATCAACCTTTGCTTCTTGTTCAAGCCAGCCATCCGTTGTTTTCTTTTTTATTTCTAAAACAACTTTATCTTTTTTTTTACGTATTCTACACACAAAACCATATTTTTCTAAAGAATCAAACCCACTGTATCCAAATGTAATATCTAGCGTATCGCATTCTCCTTCAAGAGATATTGTATTTTTTAAGATGTTTTGATATTGTTTATTGCTTATCAAATACCGTACTTCTTTTTCTATCTTCATTTTACACCCCTTAACAAAATCCTATTAGATATTACCATATTTATACTATACAATATTTCATCAGAAATATCAATTAAATTATCGCATTCACTAACACTGAAAAAACCATAATTTGTATGATCAGATGACAACAATATCTCATTTAAATTTTCAACATCTAAAACAAAATTATATTGTCTTACAAGTTGCCCTTTATCTGACAAATAGTCAAAATGTCCAGCATATCCTAAAACATTTGTTACACGACAATTTAGTTCTTCTTGAACGTGTCTTTCCAAACACTGTTTAAATGTTTCACCAAATTCTAATTTACCACTTGGAAACTCATATAAATTTTTCATAAATTGATTATCTGCACGTTTAACAAGCAATATTTTATCATCATTAATAATGATACCTCCTAAAACCAAACTGTAAATTTTGTCTTCAACAGCTTTTTGTTTTAAAATATCATATATTTGCATAATCATCTCCTATAAAACTTTGCAACCTTCTTTAATGCTTCACAATATTTATAAACAATCATCCAATCATCTTTACTATACCATACTGGAAGCTTAATAATCTCGTCTGCAAATTTATCAGCATTTTTGTAATCTCCATCAACCAAAGACTTGTTATAAGAATGAAAAAAGTATCCTGGGTTTTTAAACAATTCTAATCTTGCTAAAGATGTAGTAGAATTTGGAATATCAAATTCGCAACATCCTTCTGCATGTAATGCTTCAACAAATTTTTCTCTATTTACAATAAACTTTGTTTTGTCAAATTTTATAATATAAGAATAAAAACTAGGGTGACTTTGCTTGTCATATTTTATTGTTGAAAGCCCATCAATATCTTTAATACAATTGTTAAACATATCTACATAGCATTTTTTATAGTAATTCATTTCATCAAGATTATTAAATAAATAGTTTGCAATAGCTACAGCAATAGGGTGTGCACGAAGTTTCATTCCCTTCCCTGTGACAGCAAATTTATAATCAAGACTAGACTTATCAATTTCTTGCTTGCATCTTTTGTTATAATGTCCATGAAGCAAAGCATTTTTAAAAATATATTTATTATTTGTAACTAAAATACCCCCTTCACCACCTGTAATAATCTTGTTACCTTGTAAGCTAAAAACTGAAGCATCCCCCCACTCTCCTAGTTTTTTATTCATGTAACTCCCTCCATGGGCATGAGAGCAATCTTCAAAAAGGAATAGATTATATTTATCTGCTATTTGCCGTATTTTATCCATTTTAGCAGGATAACCCCAAATATGAACCACCATAATAGCCTTTGTATTCCTTGTAATTTTTTCTTCAATCTTTGTGTAATCCATGTTCCCACTTTCATCACAATCTACAAAAACTGGTGTAGCCCCTGTCTGAAATATTGGGCTTACAGTTGCAAAAAACGTATAAATAGGGCAAATCACTTCATCTCCCTTTTTTAAATCTATTGAATCATACAAAGACCAAATAGCAGCAGTTCCTGAACTTGTAAGCAATGCATATTTAGTATGAAGATAATTTTTGAAATTAGTTTCAAAGGTTTTAAATATATTGCTATTATCATAAATTGATATAGTATCTTTTAATTGATTCGTCACTATATTTATTAATTCATTTGTTATTTTAGGATGAATAAATTTCCCTTCCGTTGGTTGCATTATGGGTTCTCCCCCATCAATTGCGAGTGTCCTTATCTTGCTTTCAAAATAAAAAGGGCAAGCTTCCCCTAGCATATCATTTGCAAGCTCAAACTTGTTTTTTAATTTATCAACATCTCTATTTTTTATCTCCGATAGAATATCAATTGTAATGTTATTGTTTCTACACATTTTTATTTTCCCGTCAGGAGTTATAAAAAGGTCATTGTTAGCATTGCAAAATGTGTTCGGTTGATAATATTCAGTTGCCATAGAACAAAATATCTTTGAAAGAATTATGTCTGTTTCGCCATCTGTTAAAGTGTTTTTAAACAAATTTTGTTCTTTTAATTTAAATCCTTTTGAAAACAGAATATTTTGAATTTCACTAAGCGGCACAATTTCTTCCTTATTAATTGAAAAAAGTTCTATGATTTTTATGCTTGCTTTTAATTTTTTTGCCAGTGCAATTAGTTCGTCAAAACTTTTATCATCATCATTTAGACCCTTTACTATTGTTATATTTATTCTTATATCAATTTTTTTATTTCGATTTCTAAGTTCCATTAAGTTGTAAAGAACTTTATTTAATTTGTTTTGTCGTTGAATAACTTTTGAATATTTACTCTCTTCGAGCGAATGAATAGAAACATTAAGCCTTTCTATCATCGACATAGAATCATAATATTTGTCCAGAAGTTCCCCATTGCTAACAACTGTAATCTTTATATCTTCGTTATTAAGTTTCTCAATAATTTCTTTACAATCATTTCTAATAAATGGTTCTCCTCCAGTTAATGTTACTGTATTCCAACCAAAAATCATTTTACAAGTTTTCGCAAGAAATAAATAATCATCGCTATCAAGCAAAGATTTGCAGTTTATATCTACCCCTTCTCCATGACAAAAATAACAATTAAAATTACAAGCCCTTGTTATTATCAATCTTAATTCTTTATTCATATGCCTCCCTTCATTTTTATTATATATTTAAATATTCATAAAATCAAGAAGCTACTAAAAAAATATTAAATTGTTATAAATATTACATATAAACATTCAAAAATATTACATAACTCATTTATATGAAATATATCTTTTCCCGACAACGTTTTAGTAGTATTTAAAATGACATAACTCTCAAACCAAGAAGAAGTTGACGCTATAATTCAAGAAGTTTTAGTAGTATTTAGAATGACATAACTCTCAAACCAGTGCTATTAAAATGAAACTGCTTGTTAAGTTTTAGTAGTATTTAGAATGACATAACTCTCAAACATATAGGCAAAAGCACTAAAACAAGCGGCAGTTTTAGTAGTATTTAGAATGACATAACTCTCAAACCTTGTTGTTGTAGTTAATTCAGGGTCTTTTGTTTTAGTAGTATTTAGAATGACATAACTCTCAAACTTAACTTATAATAAAAGCGAATATAACGAAGTTTTAGTAGTATTTAGAATGACATAACTCTCAAACTTTGTATAAAACTTATGCGGCTCAAAAGGCGTTTTAGTAGTATTTAGAATGACATAACTCTCAAACACACCATAAAAACATAAACTAAATTAAAATGTTTTAGTAGTATTTAGAATGACATAACTCTCAAACAGATATGCGTGGAACTTTATTTTTTGTGTGGTTTTAGTAGTATTTAGAATGACATAACTCTCAAACAAACATTGAAAAGCAAAAGAAAAAAGAAAAGTTTTAGTAGTATTTAGAATGACATAACTCTCAAACTGCTTTTCATTCAAAATATACAAGCAATTAGTTTTAGTAGTATTTAGAATGACATAACTCTCAAACAGAGAAGAATATGTTAAAGACCTTAAAGAAGTTTTAGTAGTATTTAGAATGACATAACTCTCAAACATTGTCAAACATGACAAATTTAAGCCACCTGTTTTAGTAGTATTTAGAATGACATAACTCTCAAACTATTTGTTCTATTTGTTGGCGTTCTTCTAAGTTTTAGTAGTATTTAGAATGACATAACTCTCAAACAACCGACAGAATTAAAATCAGCATTTTTGTGTTTTAGTAGTATTTAGAATGACATAACTCTCAAACCTTTCCACTCGCCAAGTCCTGTACCAAGCTGTTTTAGTAGTATTTAGAATGACATAACTCTCAAACATTTATAATTGGATAATCAATAAAAATTATGTTTTAGTAGTATTTAGAATGACATAACTCTCAAACGCTATTGCTTCGCTTGTTGCTGGTATAGCAGTTTTAGTAGTATTTAGAATGACATAACTCTCAAACACCTTAGCTGCAAGTCTTTACGCCTTTTTTGTTTTAGTAGTATTTAGAATGACATAACTCTCAAACCTCAAAATTTAAGAATTACTTTAATACCTACGAAGTATCCATTCTAAATACACCTTAATTATAACACAGAAAAAACTTTTTTCAAATTATATTACACACAAATCTTTATCTATAATTATTGTTTCAACATCTTTTAATTTATGTGTTTGATTGCTATCAATTAACAATATGTTTACTTGCATATATTTTAATTGAGTTACAAAATCGTTTAACTGCTCTTCATTCAACACGGAAAATAAATTTACAAAGATTAAAACATTTACATTGGCATTTTCAACAAAAAAAGTTACATAATCCAACAAATTTTCAACCAAATTAGAACCTTTTTCTAATTTATAGTTTGAAATTTTTATGAAATCTTCATAGGTAAAATTATCTGAAAATTTAATATTATTACTAAAACCATCTACAAATTTTTCATTAATGCTTAGCATTATTGAATTTATTTTGCTAAATTCTCTTAAAAAATCATTGGTTTTTAAAAACATAGTACATTTATTATTTATTATATTTGTTATTTTTTTTGTGTTAAAAATGTCACCATAATAATCGTAGATAAACAAGCAAGTTTTATTTATATCTAAAATTTTTGTTTTATCTGATAAAACAAAATCTCCCTCTCCCCCATTCGTCTGTTCAAAAAGTTGATTAGTTAAATTATAAAACTCGCTAGGATTTTCAACAATCAAAGAATAAGTTTGATTTAATGAAAAATCTATATGCCTAGAAATGTTTACATGAACTAATTTCATATTTCTATAATCCTTTTATCTGAACTTATTATATTGCTTTTAGATTTTCCAACTAGATAATCGATGTTTACAAATTGTTTTTCTGTTATTTGCAAAAGTTGAACTAAACCATTTCTTGGCAAGTTTTTAACAATTTGATTTTTTAATAATTTTGAAGAATTGTTATTTAAAACAAGCCTACAATAAACGGACTCTTGCATCATAATAAAGCCATTTTTTATTAAAAATCTTCTAAAATTTCTATAATCTGCCAACTCTGTTTTAGTTAAAGTTGGCAAATCGAAAAACACCATTAATCTCATAATTCTACATCTCATAAAATTGAATTTGTCCTATATCATTGTTATTTAAGGAATTAACAACACTTTGGCAGTAAATGCTTATTGCGTTTTCTAAGTGATGCTTTTTGCCATTAATTTTAACTTGTAAATTGAACATTTCTAACAGCTTTATTTTGTAGCTTTCATCTTCATTTAACGAATAAACTAATTTATCAACAATAATTCTAAAAGGTTCCATTAAATCTGAAGATAAATTAAAATAATTAAACTCATTTTTATGCCAAATTCCAATTTGAGTTAAATATCCCATTTTAACAATTTCTCTGTTAAAGCAAGATAAAAGCACTGAATAGCCATAATTCAGTGCTTTGTTTACGAAGTTTTCACTTCTTCTTGCAAAGTTGCCTCCAAAAATTGCGTTGAAATACACTTTTGCAGAATGCCCCTCCCTATTGGAGCTGTCATTAAATTGAATTTCATTTATATAAGTTTTTAACAACTTTTCTTCGTTTACACAGTTTAATTCTTTCAAAAACTTGCTTTGTTGCAAAATTTTGTTGCAAATTATTTTTGTCCACACCTTGCCCTTTGTTATCTCATTCCAACCAAATTGTTCTTTAATTTTACTTACACAATTGTAATTATCATATATAGAAACAATTTCGCTTTCAGGATTATGTTTTTCATCACAAAAAATAATTTTTACATTATTTTTAACAAGTTGACTTAATAACGCAGTTGTTAAAGAAATTGCCGTTGATTCCAAAATTAAGTTAGATATTTCAGGAATGAAAACTTTGGTTTCATTTTCACCCCTGCAAACCAAATAATTCATTCTTAAATCTAATTTACATCGATTTTTTATTACAACTGTTCTAAACCCCATTTCAACCTCACAAAGCTATTTTCTTGCTTAATAATCCGGCGTCTGATTGAAGTAATAATTTAAATTTTTTATTTGTTATGTTTTTTCCAATTAAAATTTTTCCACTTGACGCTCCTTCTTTTAATAAAGACAAATCGGCAAGAGTTGCACCTGGGGCAATTCTTAAAATAACCCTATAAAGCAATTCTGCTTGTTCCAATACAGATAAAGATTTAAAAACATCAAATTTTTCTTTTAGCTTTGAATTTAATGTTTCTGCTAATGTTGAATTTTCGTAAACTTTCTTATCTAGTTGACCAATTATTGTTTTATATAATTTTAAATTTTCTTCTTCTGTTAATGCGATTTCTTTATTCCCTTCTTTAGAAGCTTTTGAAACAACAACTTTCTTATTTATTTCTTCAAGTTCAGAAACTTTATTTTCAGATTTAAGAGAAATATATTTAGAAATTGCTTTAACATAATTCATTGTTTCATCATCAACAAACCATTCGTTTGCATTGTGAAGTACATATTGACTTCCCGTTTTGCCCGCTAATAGATATTTCCCATTGTCAATTAGAAGTGTTGATTTTATATTTAATTTGTTTATTAAAATTTTGGCATTTTTTAACCCGTTTTCTTTTACAACATATTCAAAAATTTTTGCATCTTTATCTTTATAATCTTTGTATTTTCTAATAATGTAAATAGGAACAGTTTCTATTGTTTTTATTTTGTTTCCCTTTTTGTCCTCGCTTTCAACAACCATAAAATAAGCACTGCTCATATTGTTGTATCCACCATAATATTCAACATTATTTAAAGGATTTTTTTCATCGCCTTTTAAACTGATTTTTGCTTTCGATTTAGGGTCGTTCTTCAAACTTTTATAAATTGTTTCATCATAAAAAGCACCATTTAAGTTTGAATAATTCATAAAAGAAACTATGCAATCGTTCTTGCTACAAATCTCTTTAACTTTTTGAACACTTTCGTTTCCATTCCAAACCACAACATCTTTGTTAAAATTTTTAACAACGCCATCAAATAATTTATTGATATTCTTTGTTGTATCTTTATTATTGTTCTTTTTATAAAAATTTCTTGGATCTTCTGTGAACCTATTGAACAAAACATTACCAACAACAACATTTAAATAAGCATCTTTTGCATGGTGTAAGTTATTTACTTCCCTGCATTTTGGAATATCATATTTTTTTCTAAACATTGTTACAAAGCGTGCTTTTGAGTAAACTATTTTTCTAGGATTATCAACCAATCGTTTTAACAAATCTATGACAGCCAAAACAGACTGATTTGTTTCAACAAGTTGCCTTGCTATAAATTTACCTCTATCATCGTCTGTTAGCTCGCTTGTTCTTGTAAGTTTTTCAAATTTAGATTTATCCATTAATTTAAGTTTTACAAGCAATTCCCAAAAAGGCTTTTGTTTATTTATCCAATCAATATTAATAGGATAAACATCTTTTTTTGTTTTGTTGTAATTGTTTTCAACCAAAACCCTATTGTTGATGCTATCATCTTTTATTAAGGACTGCGGTAGTATGTGGTCTATATCATAATAGTTTTCATTGTAAATTTTTTCAATATCAATAGGGTTTCCCGAATAAATGCATTTTCCCAATTGCAGATAATATAAATACAATCTGTCGCTACGAAAAGCATTGTTTTCTTTTTCATTTAATCCATTTATTAAGTCATTAATTTCAATATTTAAATTTTTAATGCTTTTTTTGAAGTCAGCAGAGTTATATAACTTTAGCAAATTTTCTTTTCTTGAAACTTTTCGTCCTTCATCACCTTTCTTTTCATCTTTTCTAGTAACCTCAACAAAAACTTTTTCAGGTTGACATCCCATTAAAGAAATTATTTCATTAACAATTTTTATTGTTTGCCAAACTCCCCTTTTTACAGCTGGCGAACAATACAAATCATTAACATCTTGATAAGTTATTTCTTTTAAAACATCTTTGTTTTTCTTTTCTAATTCCTTATATAATGTATAATTTTTATCAAATAAAATCTCTTGTAAATTTTTATTTGTTTCCCATAATTGGTCAATTATTGTTGTTACTTCACCTGTCTCTAAATTCACAAATTTTAAACCTGATAAAAATTTGCCAGATAATCTTCCCCAATCAGAAAATGTTAATGAAATGATTTTTCCCAACGTTTCATCATTGAAAATATTGCCAAACTCTTTTTTTAATCTCTTTTTTAATCTTTTTTTATCAGAAATTATAGTATGATACTTTATAACTTTTTCTATAATATTTGAATTTTTTTCTACAAAATCTTTTCCTAAAATATTAACAAAATTAATGTACGTGGAATAATTGTTTGCAAAATCTTTATCTATACCTGTAATTTGAACTTCTTTAATCTCATTTTTTGAAAACAAGCCCTGAGCAACTAAGTAATCTTTAAGATGTTTTATTGTAACATTTTTATTTTGTTTAAACACATTATTAAAAATGTTTTGTTTTAATTCGACACTTATTTCATTGCCGTTTATTTTTAAATTGTTTAATTCATTAAGAACCGAAAATTTAGAATATAAAATTGATTTTTTTGGCAACACTTCTTCGTTTGGCAAATATGAACAATGATTAATCATTTTAACAATAAAATTTTCTTCAGATTTATCCAAATCTATCACTTCTTCTAAATTCCAAGGCCTTAAAGCTCTGTCACTTTTCCTTTCACACCAACCAAAATTACTTTCTGAATTTTCATTTTTACCAATAGGCCCTACAAAATAAGGTATTCTAAATTGTAATATTTGCAAAATTTTTTCAACATTTGTCAAGCCAGTTTCATCTTTAGCCATTAAAAATGGGAATCTTTCGCTATTAATGTTTAAAATTCTCTCCAATTCTTTCACATATAACTTATTAGGAAAAATTGAATTTGCTTTGCTTCTTTGCTTTATTAAAAACTCATTATTTTCAATTAGGTTTATTATATCTTCTTTTTCTTTATAATAGTTTTCCTGATTATGTTCGTTTAGTTTTGGTTTATCCTCTAAAACCTTTTTAATGAACTTATAAAAATTATCTTTATCCCTGTTAGAAGTGTTTAGTACTTGTTTTATATTATTTACAATTCCACCATTTACATATTTAACATAATTACTATTTTGAGATTGATTATTTCTAAAAATTTCATAATAAAAATTAGGATAGAAAGTTTTAATAAAGGTTTTAAACTTTTGTAGTTGTTTATTATGTTTTTCGTAAATATCAACCATTGCTTCACATAAATAGTTATGATTTCCTAAAACCTTTTTTAGTTGCAGTGTTGTGTATACTTGTTTTAACTTTTCAACAATTTGCAATTCTTCTTCACTTAGTATTCTTTCAAGATTAGGCAAAACAGCGTTTTCATAATTTTCATCATCAAATGCAAATTTTTCATTTGTTTCAATTCCAAACAAATCCTTTATCTTTACTTTTCCATCTATAAATATTTCAACTATTTTTTTTGATGTTTTGTCGTTTGCATTAAATATAATTTGCAAATCTTTTTTTCTTTCTTTTACAACTTTGTTGCTTTTTATAATTTGAAGTATTTGATTTTCTTTTGTCTCATCAATTTCGTTCAAATAGAAATCTGAAATAGTATCATGGTAATAATTTTTTAAAACTGAAATGGAGTTATTGATTTGTGTTTTTATGTTTTCATTTTCACCCATTTCCCCCTCGTATAAAAAATGTCCTCTCCTTTTTATTATGTTGTGTATTGCCAGATATAAAAGCCGAACATCTTTTGCAGGATTAACCGTTAAGTCTTTTCTTAAATGGTAAATTGTAGGATAATCATTATAAAAACATTTATCATCATATTTGTTTTTACAATCATTAAATAATGAATTTTTAGAATGTAAATTTCCCTTAATTTTGTCTTCCATTCTTAAATTACTATATTTCAATCTTGTAAAAAAATCTTTATCAATTTTTCTTATTTCATCAGCAAAAATTTCTTTTAACCATTCAAGCTTCAATTTTCTTCTATCAAGGCGCCTTCTATTCCCTCTTTTTATCCTTCTTTCTTCAGCAACATTAGCTTCGTCAAAAATTTTTACGCCCCATGCTTTTTTGCCTTTTACTTTTAAAATATTATAGTTTTCATCAGTTACTGCATATCCACAACTTGTAGTTCCAATATCCAATCCTATATAATATTTTTTTATCATTTGCTTGACCCCTTCTAAAAAATTTGTTATAATGTTCATGTTTAGAATACATAACGAGTTCAAATAAATGTTTTCTAATCAAAGCGCATTGGCGCAAGAAAAGGGCTCCTTAAGGAGTTCTTTTCTTTTACATTATAAAAAATTTCTTTAAAAAAACAAAATTATAATCTTTAAATTAAGATAAAATATGTTTATTTTTCTAATTAAAGAATTTATTTTTATTATTGCTTTGTATAATTAACAATTTTAATGATTTTTACATATCTAATTCATATATAATTTATATGTTAAGGAGAGATTATGATATTAAAGAATGAGCAAAATTCTGATTTAGGAAATCAGCCTGCTATTATAAATATTCATAAAGAAACTTGCAAAAACAGCTATTTTAGAAAAGCAATTTGGACAGGCGAACATTTACAAGTTACTGTTATGTCTATACCAGCAGGTGGTGAAATTGGTTTAGAGATGCATGATGACGTAGATCAGTTTATTCGAGTAGAATATGGCGTTGGCTCAGTTTATATGGGAAAAACAAAACAAGATGTGAAATTCTTTGGCAACGCCAACAATAATTATGCAATTTTAATACCCGCGGGAACCTGGCATAACATACTCAATGAACAAAACATTCCTTTAAAAGTTTACTCTATATATGCTCCACCTAAACATCCAATTGGAACTATACATAAAACTAAATTCGATGCCGATTTAGCTGAGGAATAATAAAAATTTTCAAAAATTTCACTTAAATAAACAGCGCAATTCCTAGCGCTGTTTTGTTTATATTTTTTTATATATTTATCTATATTTTCTCATAATTTGTTTAAAACAACATAACATAAAAATATGAAGAATATAAAAAGAGAAACTTTAAATATAATATTAGTTGTTGCTTCAATATTAATTGTTGCTGGTCTTGGAAGTTTATTTGTTAACTTGGGAATGAATTGGTTTTCACAGTTGCAAACCCCATCTCAATGGATTCCCAACATTGTTATCCCAATAGTTTGGACTATAATATATGTTTTGTTTGCAATAATCCTATCAATATTATACAAAGATAACTTAATAACAAAAAAAACAACCATATTAGCTCTAATTAATGGTGTTTTAAATGTTCTTTGGTGCTTAACATTTTTTACGCTTGAACAACTATTGTTAGGCAATGTAGTAATTTTAATAAATGCTTTTTTTGCAACTGCTTTATTGTTAAACTTGGTTAAAATACAAAAATGGTATGTTAATCTTTTATGGATATATCCAATATGGATATATATAGCAACAACATTAAATCTTGCTTTATGGATATTAAATTAAAGAAAATAATTATATTTTAAAATATTTCCCATTTTTTAGTGTTTTATCTGTTTTTGATATTTTCATATTAAAATAGATTTTTGCTCTTTTTTCAGTATTTACTTTTTAATTTATATTTTTTAAATATAAACATACACCTGCATTATTTTTGTTAAAACAAGCATATCCACACAATTTATTTTTGGTTAAATACAAAGCTATAAAATTATGCAAAATATTTTACAGCATTATGTAGTAATAAAAAAATTTTTTTACTTAATAAAATTTTTTTATTATTATTAAATATTTTGGGCATAATAAAGTATAAGCTTAATTAGTTTTATGAAAAGGGGGAAAATTTATGAAAGAAAAATTAATTAACTTAAAAAACATTGCTAGATATTTGCTTGTTGCCATTATGTTAGTTGTTTGCGTGCTTTCTTTAACAGCATGTGGAGAAGCATCAGCAAAAAAATCTGTTGTTTACAACACAAAAGATATGACAGATGAACAAATCACAAAATACTTTTCTGAAAAAGTTTTGCAAGATGTAAAAAATGATGCTAGAAATCGTTCAATCATAATATACGAATTAGATGAAAAAGAACAAGAACTAACAATGAAATGGGCTTTAATTAACGAAGCAGGAAAAACAATAATTGATTCAGATGCTGAAACAGGAATTTATGTTGACTCCAATGCTCCTGAAACAGAGATTCCAATTGTAAAAATTATGATTGGCTGGGACGAATCTGATTTAAACCAAGAATGGACAGTTGAAATTTACTATGAAACAACGAATGGAAGCGAAACTGTTAAAAATGTGGTTGACAAAGTTGTTATTAATGTAAGTTCAGAAAACTTTGTAAAATAATTTAAAGGTAATGGCAAAATTAAAAAATACTGAAATATTTTTTCAGTATTTTTTATTCTATTTAAAATAAGTTTTAATTTTCTACATTATGTAATTAAATCAATTTACAAGAAATTAAAAAAAATTAAATAATAAAATTAATCAATAACATATATTGTTCAAGTTAAATTAATATAAATATTGACAAAAACTAAACTTTTAAATATAATTTGATTGAGGTATAAATGGGCGAAAAGTTTAAGGAATTAAAGAAATTTGAGTCAATATTAAAAGCCAATAAATTAACTATAAAAAAGGGTTTTTTAGAAAAAAAACCTTATTTTAAGTTACCAAAAAAAACTATTATTGTAACTTTATGCGTTGCAAGCCTTATTTCTTATAATTTAATAACGGCATATTTAAACAATCAACAAGTTCCAACAAACAATAATTTTAGTCCAGATCAAGTTATAGACAATCCAAACGATAATGACATCACTTTTGATGACAATGGCCAAATCATTATTGATCCAATTTCTCCCGAAGAAAAACTTTTTATTGTTAATAAGTTTAAACTTGAGCTATTGAAAGACATTCAAAACAGGGTTTCAGAACCTATTTTAAATATTGATAAAATAATTTCTATTAATCAACTTCCATATAATTCTTGCGAAGATGACAATGAATTTGATAAATACCAAATTTCGATTTTGTTTCAAAGCAAAAATAAAACATATTGTTTAAATTATTTAACTGGCGAAGAATTCCAATATAATGATGGTGATAGAAAAAATACTTTGTTAGACTTTTCCGATCATTTATCTAATTCTTCGTTGGATCTTTGCTATAGTATGGGTGAAAGCGAAAAAGCTATTTTAAATTTGCTAGGAAAAGATTTTAATTTTGTTTCTCCTAGTTATCTTGCTTATGGTTCTTCTGGAGATTTGTTTTATTACATTCCTGTTTTTGGGAATAAGGATAATAAACCTTTTGTTAAACTTTATAGCTGTATGTCAAATGTTATTGATGCATACAATTATAATCCATCAGAGCTTTTAATTTCTCAATTAAATGGAGGAGAGGCATATTTCACCGAAAACCATATTCAATGTAACGAAAATTACAATTCAGTTTTAAAACTCTATAACGATTTTAATTATAATCAACCACAAAAGATTAATAACAAAACAACACAATTTTATCAAGAATTTTAAAAAAGAAGGATTTCAGTCCTTCTTTTTATTTACATATTTTTTTATTATAAAACAAATAACAAAGCTTATAAATAACAATAATATTAAACCAAGGCTAATGTATGCCCCATAATCAATCCACTCTTCGTTATCTATTGCCAAGTAAAATTCTCCCAAATTGTTCGTTATTATAACCAAATTGCCATCTTCATCTTTATAAGAAGTAGCAAGCTCATATTCCCCTTTTTCATTTAACGAATAAACATAAAGGTTATTAAGGTTTTCCACATCTTTTGGAATATTAATGGTTATTTTAACAGAAGTGTTTACATCGGTTATTTTTGATTCACCTTCAAGCCAAACATTATATGTGAATAAGGCCTTGTGATTATTTATTTGATTTTCAAAACCTTGTTTATAATCAAATTTTAATAATAACCCATCTTTTAATATTGCCTGTTCGCTTGATGTTATTTTTATGTTTTCAGATGATAACTCGCCGTATGTTATGCTTGCCTGCAAATATTCCGGCAATATTAAATTATAATTGCTTGAATTTTCTCCAAATAATTGAATATTTTTTAAATACACCTTTAAATTGTTTCCTACTTTTTCTGTTTCAAAAAATGCACACGATTCTTTATCATACAGCAAAACAACATCTTCATCTAAAAGGCCTGTTACATACGGATTTCTAATATGGGCTACATTGTTTCCATCATAAACTTTATCGTAAACACTAGCAATTAAATAAACATCTTTTTTCTCTATTGTTAAATATGCTTCTTTTAAAATTATGTTATAGTTAGGGTTAAACAAATTATTTATTAGTTTATATTTGCCAACATTTTCGCCGTCTTCTCTTGTTATGCTTCCGTTTAGTTTATCGCCACCAATTAATTGTCCTTCAACAATCTTGTAGTTGAAAATAGGATCCAATTGCCCATAAACTTTTTTATAATCTTCACACTCCAAAACGATATTTAAAGGTTTGATAGTTAATTGTGCGCCTATGAAAGTTAATATGTAATTTTTACCAAGAGATAAACTGCTTCTTATTGAATATGTTCCAACATCTTTGCCTGGAATTCTATAAATAGAACCACTAATTTTATCATCATTAAACAATTTTCCTTGAGTAATTCTATATGTTAAAGTCGGTTCCTGTTCGCCATAGAAAATTTCATAACTGTCTGCTTCGATTGTTATTGGCGCAGGATTTATTTGAAAGTAATATGTTTTGAAAATAATTTCATAATTATCGTTGTTTAAAGTTGAAATTA
Source organism: uncultured Clostridia bacterium (assembly GCA_944383945.1). Taxonomy (GTDB): domain Bacteria; phylum Bacillota; class Clostridia; order Christensenellales; family UBA1242; genus UMGS687. The sequence continues at coordinate 1,861 of CALWRL010000004.1, read as the reverse complement.
TTTTATAAAGGCCAACATTTTCGTCAATTATTACATCTTTAATTTCTCTTTTAAGGCTTCCGCTTAATATGTCGCCATCTAAAATTGCTCCAATAATTTCATATGTTATTTCTGGTTCTTCATCGCCATATGTTTTAGATAAAGTTGTTGGAATTACTTCAATTTTTCGCTTCTTAATTTCAAAAACATTGCTTATTAATTTTATCTTATAATTATCATTAATTTTCAAATTTCCAATTTGAATCTCATAAGTTCCAACATTTTCACCTGGCTGTCTGGAAAGAGCTCCAACAAAAACATCGTTGTTTTTTAAACTGCCACTGACAATTTTAAATTCAATAACATTGTCATTTTCGCCATAAATTTTAGATGAATAGCTTGCTTCAATTATTATTTCTTCTTGAATTATTTCTAAACTGTTAGATATAAATTTTAAATTGTAATTTTTGCCTAACGAAAATGTTCCTTGGTTTATTAAATATGTTCCAACATTTTCACCCTGTTCTCTTTGCATATTACCTTGACAAATTGAAGATAAAATATCGTTATTTTTTAAAAATCCATCAACAATTACAACTGTAAAAACAGGGTCTTGCTCGCCAAAAACTTTTAATTTAGCCTCTGCCTTAACAGTGATGTCACATGGCATTATTGTTAATATTGCCGATTCAAAAGTAATTATATATCTTGGGTCACTTAATGTTGCCAAATGAAGTTGATATTCTCCAACATTTTCACCATACTCTCTTTTTATATCAACAAAAAGTTCTTGCCCATCAATAGCATTTGAAACAGTGTATGTGAAAATAGGATCTTCATCGCCGTATGTTTTGGAAATGCTATCACAAATTACAACAACAGGTCTTTTATTTATAACAAAATATTCTTTATCAACAACAAAAACATAGTTTTTAGAAGATGAAACGTTATTAGTGTCAAACAAATAAACACCAACCATTTCCCCTTCTTCTCGGCGCAAATTGCCATCTAAAAGTTCGCTTGCCGTGTCGCCAAAACATAACTGGCTTTCATCAACAATTTTAAAACTAAACTCTGGATCTAAATCGCCAAAGATTTTTTCAGTTTGTTGAGTTGTTATTGTTATTTTTTTAGGCAAAATGCTGAAAAATTTTGTTTCTTTAATTGTAATATTGTAATTTGGATTTTTCTCATTAGGAGAATTTACGAATGAATAAAAATACTTACCAACATTTTCACCAGAATCTCTTTTTACATTTACAAATATTTCATCTCCTTCTACTAAGTTTAAAACGGTGTAAGTTAATTCTGGGTCTAATTCTCCATAAATTTTTGAAATATCATCAAAAACAATTTCAACATTTCTTTTTTCAATATTAATGCTATTATTTAAACATTCATAAACAAAAGTGTAATTTTCAACATTGTCCCCTTCTATGCTAATAAATTCATAGTTAACTTCTTGAAGTCCTGCTCCGCAATCTAACACTTTTGCATCAAGATTTAAATTAAACTCGTCAAGCAAAATATTGTTTAAATAATTAACGGTGTAAATAACATTATTGCTTCCGTCATAAATTTTATTTAAAAAAGTTATTTTCGCAATTAATTGTCTTTGGATAATTGTTAAAACATTTTCAATTAACTGAATTTTATAATTTTTGTTATAGAGTGTTCCTAAAACAATTTTATAATCTCCAACATTTTCTCCTTGTTTTCTAGACAATGCTCCGCTTAATTGATCGCCGTCTAACAAACCTTCGGTGTTGTATGTAAAAATTGGATCGGAATCTCCAAAGGTTTTTGTTGCTTTATTTGCATACACTAACAAAGTTTTTGGGGTTATTTCGCATTTAGCACTACTTAAATTAATTGTGTAGTT
>CALWRL010000003.1 GCA_944383945.1 uncultured Clostridia bacterium | reverse complement strand
TTAATAATGCCATTTGATTGGAAAACATTTATAAGCTATTCAGATAGTGAATTTAGCAAAAAATCTGATATTAAAGATGTTTTATCTGGTAAATTCCAAGAAGAAATGACAAGTGGAGAATCGCTTGTCCTTAAAGATTATGTTTTAGGAGATGATTTAGGACGTTTTATTGGTAGTAGAATAAATTATAAATTATTCAGAGTTGCAGATAATGGCCAAGAAACAGAACTTAACATGAAAAATGGTTGGGCTTATTTAGATTTTGCTCAAGGGGGACTTAATCTTTTAACACAACCTGTTGCAAAAGATTATAAATATAGAATTGAATTCACATACATTGGGCAAGCATCAGGCTACGAAGACGCAACATTTGTTTTTAATTATTATGTTAATGTTTTAAAAGGACAAAAAATAGATATTTCTTATCCTTTCACAGACGAAACAACTTCTTATCCTTTAACAGATGAAAACTTAACAATAGAACAATTATTAGAAAAATATCAATCAGATCCTAATAAAATTTTTGAAACAACAAAAAAACATATTGTATATTACGATCAATTTGTTAAAGGGTTATATAATATAGATTTAAATTCTAGTTTAAGAAACTTCAATTCTAATTCGCCTTATGTAAATGTTTATAATTTGGTAGATGGAGAATGGATAATTCAAGCGCAAAATTCTGCAATGAGTTATAACACAATAACATATTCTTTATACAAACTTTTTGTTGGTGGAACAGAAATAACAAGCAATTTAGGTTCATTTGTAAGTGTTTCAACAGACGGAAAAGTTGAGTTAAAACTTCAAGAAAATGTTATGGGAATTATAATTAAAGCCCAAACACCTAATGGTTCCGAAAACTATTATTTAATTTGGTCAACACCAAGAGGAAGCGAAACGGTTTCAATAAAGGAGGGAGAAGAAAGCCGCCAAACTTTAAGCATGAACGACGAAATTACAATTATAAACAATTTCAGTTTAGAAAAGTTCACTTCAAATGTTGGCGCTATTAAGTTTGCAATTATTAATGAACTTGGAAAAATTCAAACTTCAGAAGATATGATTTATATTGATATTGAAAATAAGTCAATAATTGTTAAATCATCACCAAATCAACAAAGTGCAATTTTGGTAGTTTACACAGAAGAACTTGGAACACTTGTTGAAGTTAAGTTAATCGCAGATAGCCCAATTGTTGTTGATTACGATAGAACAAAAGTTATTTATGGCGATTCAGAGATTAAAATTCTAGATTTAATTTCAATTAAAATTTTAAATGAAAACGGAATTTTTGAAGATTTTAGTGGTCTAAGCGGTTTAACTTATAATCTTGTTTCAAACAATTTAGAAGAATTGGTTTCTTACGATTCAGAAAACAAAATGCTCACATTTAAACCTATTTCAGAAGTTAAAAACTTAGAAATTAAGTTTAATATTTATGGAGAAGGGTTAAGCGGAACAAGCGAAGAAAATCCATGTTCTATAACAATTATGTTAACTATAAACCCAAGAATAATTGAAAAAGAAGAAGATAAGCATAGCGAAATCATTGCAAATGATGGAGAAACGAATATAGACTTTGATGATGTGTTTAGCATTGGAGATTTTGGTCAAAAAGTTAAATATCAAATTCTTGGGGGCAAAGAAGGCACAAATTGGACAATTTCGGGAACTGGCGAAATTGAATGGAAGCAAGATGGAACATATTATGTTGTTGAAAAAAATTCCCATAATAATTTTATAACAGCATACAAAGTTGTAATTTCAAATAGTTCGCAACATAAAGATGTTTATCCAATAACCAATGCAAAAGCCGAACTTAAATATGGCGCTTTGAGAACAAACACAGTTACAAACCTTAAAAGTTTTGCTTATGGGAACATTTCAATTTCTGACTACTGCTACTTTGAAAAACCATTTTTAAGTTTGTATGACTATTTGAGATGGAAGCAAAGTGGAGAGTTTATGGTTACAACAAGCTCAAGCTCAACGCTTTGGGGAAATGAAGTAGAAGAAACATATTTTGTTATTGTGGATTCAGAAAATAATCCAACCTACTACACATTTAGCACAACTGCACAAGAGCAACAAGAAGGTTGGATGGGAAAAAACTACAAGTTTAAAGTTAACTATTCTTGGGACGGCGGAAATAATGAAACAATAACAGTAAGCCCGGCCAGTGGAGATTTATCAATAGTTAATAATAATGGTTTATTGTCAATAAACAACTTGTTAACAGTAACAACATCTAATGTTGTTTCAATAAGAACGGCAACAATAACAATATCTATTTATAAAGAAGTTGATGGAACCGTTGTTGGCGAAACCGTTGTTGGAACTTACACTTTAACAATTAAACCAAAATATAACCTCGAAATAAATTATCCAGATTACGGAACAGGCGCAACAATGGAAAGCGAATCGGTTTATGTTAATCAAAATAGCATATTTGCTTTAACAGATAATAATAGAATTGTTGTTAAAGAGGCAGACGGGATAACAAATTTAAAAGGATTAATTCAGTTCTCAACAACTTCGAATTTAATAAAAGTTGACAAAAGAAGCGGGAAAATTGAAATAAAAGACGCAGGGAAAAATATTGTAACTAACAAAACGGTTAGAATAGATATAGAGTTAAATAATGGAAACGGTATATATCTTCCATTTGGGGCTTATTATTTGGTTCTTTCTCCAACACCGGTTTTGGGCGTTGAGTTCCCAGAGTCTTCTCAACCAGGGAAAACCGAACATTCAGAAACAATTCCAGACACAGAGATAAAAGCTGGCGAAAAAGTTTTCCAATTACAAGATGGATATATTAAAATTCAAACAAAGCAAAATACTCTTGATAAGGGAATTATCTATTTAGAACTTTTAGCAAACGAAAAATATTCATATTTTAATTATGGAGAACAAGATGTTAAACCTGTTAAAGTTTACATAATTGGCGGGCAATATGTTGAATACGCTAAGATATTTATTTTAGAAAATGAAAATGTTGGAGGAATAACAAGCTCAATTGCAACAGTAACAGATGTAACAGATTTCGACATTTTAGGTGGCGATGATGATGCAAACATTTGCGGAATAGAAGATGGCGCAATTAAATTCTACAAAGATGGTTTGTGGCCAATAAAAGTTGTTACAAACATCGGAACAAATTTCTATTATGTTAGCGTTAATAATAAAGTTGCAACATATTATGAACCAATAGAATTGGAAAACAACGCGCTTTCTTTAACAAGCATTTTTGGAAATATTAACAACAAAGATATGTATGAGTATGTTATAAATCCAGAAAATTCTGTTGGAACAGATGCTATACATTCATCAAATGTTGTTCAACCATATTCAAAAATTAATTTCTTCTACACTAATGGCAACACAACATATAAAATACCTTTTAGCCAAGCGGAAACTTACTTTAATAATATAAACGAAACATTTAATTTAACAGGCGAAGAGCCTGAAACGATTGAAATAACAAACACATTTGGAACAGTTGTTGGAACATATAAATACACAATTGTTAACGATTATAAATTTGAAGATGGTGTTTTTGATGAAATTGTTGTTAATAAAAATGGAGAGTTTACAAGCGAAAACAATTTAAGCCAATACAATCAAGATGAATTTAAGGCTTTCACAAATCCAACCACAAAGACTACAATTCAAATTTCAAAAACATTAAACTTAAAAGCAGGACAATCTTACAACCTTGTTGAAGATGTTTTAAAAGATATGTTGGGTTTAACATTGTTTGATGGTGGAAATTTCAATATTGAAAATGCAAAATTTAAAGTTGAGTTGCTTCATGACGCATACATAACAAACGAAGGATTTACAACAAACAAAGATTCATTAATTTCATTAACAAAAATTTATGAAGATGAAAAAAGCGGAACTAAAAACTACATGATAACTCCTCATGGTGCGCAAAATGGTGGAGATATTGTTCACTTAAAACTAACTTTTGGAAATAATGTTTACTATTTAAGAATTAACATAGTCCCAGAAGTTGAAATAAAATCGCTTAACACATCTGGTAATGCAATAATTAACTTTACTCCAAGTGACGGCGATGCTGGAACGACAATGAATTTAGCACTAAACAAGTTGATTTCTGCAAATAGTGCAGTTGATGCATCTAAACTTCAAGTTATTGTTGTTTCTGGTAATTCAGCAATTTATGTTCAAGGCGAAGGAAATAACAGAAACACACAATTAGTAGCAGGTGGAGGCAACACACTTTCTAACTACGGGCTTAAATTAAATAAAACTGCTTTGGGTGGCGCTCAAATTCAAGTTATTATTGTTGATGAATATGGCTATCAAGCAACAGACGCTGCTGGAAACCCTGTTATAATAACAATCAACTACAAAAACCAAGAAGGTAACAGCGTTCAAGTTGACTTAAATCAATCTAGCTCAAATGTTTATGAAGGTGACACATTTGAAATTTGGGCAAAATGTGAAGTTGATGGCGTGATTAAATACTTTAAGTATGAAAAGAAACCCGGCGGAAGCTGGGGTTGGAACGATGGACAAACGGCTTTGCCATCGGAAAACGACAACAAATCAGTCATTATATTGGAAAATATATCTCTTGGAACAGATACTGACAAGCCAATACAAGTTACAATTTCGCTTGCCGAAAGCCAAGAATTAAAAGACAAACTTACCGGAACAACATTGCTAAACGAAACATCTTTAGGTTTCATAGACAATACATATTTTGATAATCAAGAGAAAATAACAGGAAACAACTTTACTTTAACAATTAAGGCAGCAGTTGGAGGAATTCAAGAATCTATTTCGTTCTCGGTTAACACAACAATTAATCAACGATATAAACTTGTGTTTGGTTCACCTTATAACAAATATGAAACCCTTTATGTTCCAAATGGAGAAGCTAAAGACAGCAGTGTATCAGATTACTTTGTTTTATACGACATAAAAAAATCCGAGGTAATTAAGGATAACCCAATTAGCATAACACCTACCGAAGATGAAGGATTTGTAAATGTAACTACTCCACAATTTAACAGCAATGGTTTTGTTAAAGATGGATCTGGAACTTGGAAAGGAACTTATGAATGCAGTGTAAACGGGGAAACTATAACAGGGTCATTGATATTCAATTATCAATTAACTCAAAAATATTTTGGCGTTGACACTAGCCAAGCAAACATTGTTGGAAGTTATGGCGTTGTTATTCCTGGTTCTGCAACTAATTCAGAAATTGGAATTAATGTTTGGGGCAATGGAATTAATCTTGTAGATTACTATGGAATAAAAGAATCTATAACCGCTGAATTTGTAAACAATACTTCCTTAAACCCAGGAGCAGGACAAACAGTTGTTGTTAATGTTTATGGGGATAGTTCAACCAAAAATGAAAACACATTGATTGGCACAATAAAAGTTACAAGAGCAAGATATTACGACATTAGCGTAACTGAAAATGATGGAATAGCAGAAAACAATGGAATTTTACCATTCAAAGATGGTTGGGGAAATGATATTAAAGCGGTTGTTTCTGGCGGAACTTCACAAGAGGCAATAGCAGGCGGACTCTCAGGATTCTTCTCATACAACATAATTGACGGCACAGCCGAAGTTGTTTACGACGCAAGCCAAGGAACATATGTTATTAATACAAATGGTTCATCAGAGTTTGTTTTAAAAATCAAATACATGAACATAGAAATTGGAGAAGTAAGTTTTGTTAAGAGTGGAGCTTCTTGGACTTTAAGTAAAATTAGTGTTTAAGAAAAGCCTGATAAAATTTTCTAATTTTTGTTGACACCTTGAACTTAGTATGATATTATTATATCACATCCTAAGTTTGGGGTGTTTTTTCTAGAACAAAACTTAGGATTTTAAGGAGAAAATTATGGCAAAGAAAAACTTAGCAAGAACTTATATAACACTTGCTTGCACAGAGTGTAAAGAAAGAAATTATGCAACTGTTAAAAACAAGAAAAATGATGCTGAAAGAATTGAACTTAACAAATTTTGTAAGCGTTGCAACAAGCACACTCTTCATAAAGAAACGAAGTAAACCTTCGCTGTTTGTTTTATAAAAGGAGTTATTAAATGGCTAAAAACAAAAATAAGAAGAATGGGCAAAAGAAAAATCCTGTTGTTAAATTAGATGTTAATAACAATGTTGAAAACATTGAAGAAACAAACAATGTTGAAGTTCTTGAAAACAAGCAGGAAGAAGCAGTTTTAGTTGAAGAAAAGAAAGAAGTTAAAGAAGAGCCAAAAAAAGCAAAAACCGTTAAGGCAAAGAAAGAAAAAAGGCAAAGTAAAATAGGAAGAAAATTTAAAGAATCTTTTTCCGAGCTTAAAAAAGTTACATGGCCAACCTTTCCAAAAGTTGTTAAACAAACGGGAGTTGTTTTAGGGGTTGTCGTTTTTTTCACGCTTGTTTTATTTGGTTTTGATTATATTTTAAAATTCCTATTCAAATTATTAAATGGCGTTGAATACACACAAGGAGAGCTTTGGGGGTCTGTTGGAATTGCAGGCGCAATAGTTTTAGTTGTTATTATGTGTTTAATCGTGTGGGCTGTTAAAAGGAAGAAAAGGGAGAGCAAGTAATGGAAGAGAAAGAAGAAATTAAAAGCCAAGAAACAGTTTCTAACGAAGAGCTTACAAATGAAGTTGAAGCTTGTGAAACAGAAAAAAGCAAGGGGGAAATTAGTCCATTTAGAAACAGTCCAGATTCAAAATGGTATGTTCTTCACACTTTTTCTGGTTACGAACAAGTTGCGAAAGACAATTTAGAAACAGTTGTTGAAAAATTTAACCTTCAAGATAGAATTTTTGACATTATAATTCCTATGGAAGATGTTATTGAAGAAAAAAATGGAAAAAGAAAATTAGTTTCTAAAAAAGTTATGCCTTGCTACTTATTGGTTAAAATGATTTATGGAGATGATTTGTGGCATAACATAACTAGAACAAGAGGAATAACAGGTTTTGTTGGACCAAAGGGAAGACCTCTTGCATTAACAGAAGAAGAAATTAGAAAGATGAGACTTGAAAGAGTTGACGTTAACATTAAACTTGAAGTTGGAGATAAAATAGAAGTAATTGACGGGCCATTGATGAACACAGTTGGAACAGTTATGGCAGTTGATGAAGAAAACAAACGAGCTAAAGTTAATGTTGAAATGTTTGGTCGTGAAACACCAGTTGATTTAGATTTCAGTCAAGTAAGAAAAGTTATTTAGGTTTTATCGCTAAAAGGCGTTAAAATATATAAAATCAGTGGGAGAAACGATGTTAGTCATGTCGTTTTGTTAAAACCACAAAGGAGGGAAATATGGCTAAAAAGATTAATGCAATTGTTAAATTACAGTTGCCAGCCGGTAAAGCAACTCCTGGGCCACCAGTTGGATCATCATTGGGACCACATGGAATTAATATTGCAGGCTTTACCAAAGAATTTAATGAGAAAACAGCTTCTCAAGCAGGTCTCATTATACCGGTTGTTATAACCATCTATCAAGACAGGAGTTTTGACTTTGTTTTAAAAACTCCACCAGCTGCTGTTTTAATTAAAAAAGCAATTGGTCTTGAAACAGGTTCTGCAAAACCAAACAAACAAAAAGTCGGAACAATCAAAAGAGATAAAATTCGCGAAATTGCAACTCTTAAAATGCCAGATTTAAATGCATCAAGCATTGAACAGGCAATGAAAATGATTGAAGGCAGCGCAAGAAGCATGGGCGTTGTTGTTGAAGATTAGAGGTGGCGCATATGAAAAGAGGAAAGAATTACATTAGCGCTGCAAGCGCAATCGACAAAACAAAGCAATATGAAACAGCTGAGGCAATTGAACTTATGCTTGCAAATGCAAAAGCAAAGTTTGATGAATCTGTTGAAGCACATTTTCGTTTAGGCGTTGACGGAAGAAATGCAGACCAACAAGTTAGAGGCGTTGTTGTTTTACCAAACGGAACAGGAAAAAGTGTTAAAGTTTTGGTAATAGCAAAAGGCGAAAAAGCAAAAGAAGCTCAAGAAGCAAATGCAGATTTTGTTGGAGCAGAAGAAATTGTTGAAAAAATTCAAAAAGAAAATTGGCTTGATTTTGATGTTTGTATAACAACTCCAGATATGATGGGTTTAGTTGGAAGAATAGCTAGGGTTTTAGGACCAAAGGGATTAATGCCAAACCCAAAAAGTGGAACTGTAACAATGGATGTTAAAAAAGCAATTGAAGATGTAAAAGCTGGTAAGGTTGAATATCGTTTAGATAAGACAAACAATGTTCACGTTATCATTGGAAAGGTAAGCTTTGGCAAAGAAAAACTTATTGAAAACTTTGATGTCATCTTAAATGCTATTAACAAAGCAAAACCTGCAGCAGCAAAAGGAACATACATTAAGAATTGCACAATCGCAACAACAATGGGTCCTGGAATTAAAGTTAAAGCATAAAAATATAATAAATGCAGATAATAACTCCGAAATTAAATTCGGAGTTTTATTTTATGAAAGAAAAGGATAAAAAGATAGAAGAACAAAAAACGCAAATAAAAAAGAAAAGAGCTTTCAATTCTATATCATTTGTTATAGTTTTTGGCTTATTTGTTGTTGCTGCAATATTAATTGGGCAACTTTTGTTCGACAATGGAGTTATATCAACTAACGATTTTTATGAAAACACAAGCATAAACGGCATAGATGTAAGTGGAATGAATAAAAACGAAGCCTATCAGTTAATTTCAGCAAGGTTGCTTAGCAATAAGAATGAAATAGAGATAAAGCTAACATACCAAGATAAAGAGTGGTTACTAAAGGGAAGCGACTTTGTTATTGAAAATGATGTCATGCCGGCAATAGAGAAAGCATTTTCAATAGGAAGAAAAGGTGCAGTTGCAGAAAGAGTATCAGCAGTAAAAAACATAAAAACAAACGGTTTAAGAGAAAACATTTCTTATAGGTATGTTTTAGGCGGTTTTGAAACAAAAATTGATGAAATAATTAGTCAAATTAATGTTGAACCAAAAAATCAAGAAATTGTTTTTAATCCAAATGCTAAGGGAAAAGATATGTTTACAATTAGCGCTGGAGAAAAAGGTATACATGTTGATAAAGAAAAATTATACGCATTAATAGATCAAGCATTTAAATCATCATTGCAAATAGAAGTTGAGATTCCAACACAAGAAATAGAATTTGAAATGTTAGATGAAAATGCTTTAACAAACATAAAATTAAGGTCAAGTTTTTCAACAGATTACTCATCTAGTGTTGATGGAAGAAAAAATAACGTTAATGTAGCGCTTAAAAGTTTTAATGGAATGGTTGTTAAACCTGGTGAAGAAGTTAGCTTTAACACAGTAACTGGAGATAAAACACCAGAAAATGGATATCAAAAAGCAAAAATTATATTAAACGGCGTTTATGTTGATGGTTATGGCGGAGGGGCTTGTCAAGCTTCAACAACACTCTACAATGCTTTGATATTATCAGATTTAGAAATACTAGAAGTTAACCCGCACTCATTGCCTGTTTCCTATGTTCCGCTTGCATTTGACGCAATGGTTAGCGAAGGTTATTCAGATTTAAGATTTAGAAATAATTTGGAAAATCCTATCTACATTAAAACATGGGGCGATGAAAAAAATGCCTATGTTGAAATATATGGTCAGCCATTTGAAGAAGGTGTTGAAGTAAAAAGAAAAGCAGAATTTGTTGGAACAATTCCACATGAAGGAGATGTTATAGTTAAAGACGAAAACAAAGAATATGCCAACAAAATAACTTATGCTGGTGAATATTTAAGAATAAGATATCCAAGAGAAGGATACCATTCAAAAGCATATTTGGAATATTATAAAAATGGAGAATTAACCAGCAAAAAGTTGATTAGAGATGAATATTACTATCCACAAAAAGGAATTGTTATGGAAGGAACAGAAACATTGGGAGAGGGCATGACATTGCCAGAAAATGATGTGGAAATAATTCCACCACAAAGTTCCAATTCAAAGTTAAATGAAAGTTCTGCAAACAAAAAAATAACGCAAGAAAATCCATCTCAATATAATCCGTAAAAAAAGCGATTTAAAAATCGCTTTTTTTTATAACAAGTCGTTTAACATTTCAATATTGCTTAAATGATTTAGAATTATTTCATAATAATTATTGTTGGAATCCAACATTAAAGAGCTTATAAATTTTGTTTCAAGGCTAATAGAGCGTTTCAAACAAATCCTTAAATTATTGTATTTCGCTTTGTAAAATTTTATATTTTCACAATTAGTTTGGTAAAATTGCTTTAAATCTGAAAAGTCCAAAACTGTTTGCTTTTCAAGATTATTCATTAAGGTTATAATTTTTTGTTTTCTTACATTTCTTTTTATGTAACCGTAAATATAATTTAGTTCTAAAAGAATTTTAAGGCAGTTTTCATTTAAAGTGTTCTTCGCTTTCTTTAGAGCATTGGAATATTCTTTTGCCAAAAAGGCAAATTCTTCTGGTGAGGAAATAAGATTGTCGTTGTATTCCATACTCCTCCTAAAATTGAATATAAATCAAAAAAACAATTAACATGTTTTTCAATTTATATGATTAAGAATAAAAAAATGTTAAAAATGAACTTTTTAACTTTAACTTACATAAATAAAGTTATAAGGAGATGTCATGGAAATATTTAAAAAGTTTGGAGTAACGCCAACTTGTATAAAGGAAAATTTAAAAAAAAAACAAAAAATTGCAGAAAAAATTAAAATAGAACAAGATTACATAAAAAGGGAAGTTGAAAGAGTTCAACGTAAACAAAACAACAATGCAATAAAAAGATTCAAAAATTTGGAAGAAAACGAAAAAGCCGATAATTCAATAAATGAAAATAATAAAACAAACAATAGTAATGAAAATAGTTTGCAACAGATAAAAACTTCTGTTGACAAGCCTTATCCTCAATTAAAAGACGTTACACCGAACAGAAAAGATGTTAAAGTTTTAAAAGGCTTGGCTTTTGGAAGAAACGGCGAGCTATCGGCAATTCTTACTTACTTATATCAACATTATGTATTAAGCAATGACTACAATGATATTAAAGACATTTTGGAAAAAATATCAATTACCGAAATGGCTCATTACGAATTGTTATCAGATGCCATAGTAGCTTTTGGAGGAGATCCAACTTTAACAGATGGAATGGGAAATGTTTGGACAGGGCGAAATGTTGCGCAAATAACAGATGTGAAACAAATTTTGATAAACAATATAGAAAGTGAGCAAGAAGCAGTTAAACAATATTTAATGGCAACAAAAACAACTGGAAATTTATCCTTAGCAGAATTGTATTTAAGAATTATTGAAGATGAACAATTGCATATTTCAATATTTGAAGAACTTTTAAAAAACTTAAATTAAAAAAATAAAAGCTGGAATTTCCAGCTTTTATTTTTATTTATTGTTTAATTCTTTATTAATTTTTTCAGCAACTTGAGAAGAGAATTTGTTGATACTTGCATCATCAAGTCTAACAGTTGTTGGGCCACCACTTCCTCTATTCCTTCCAAGAAGTTCGCTAGCCTTGTCTTGTGCTGAAAGTATTCTTTTTTGGTTTTTAAGTTCTTCAGAAATTTTCTCTTCTTTTCCAGCAAGACCGCTTAATCTAGCTTCAATTTTTCCCCAGCCGCCAGCATCTTTAAATCCTTTAGCTAAATTATCACCAAGAACATTAAACACAGGGCTTAAGTTGTCGTAAAGAGCTTTTGCAAATTCTCCACTCATAATTTGGCCAGCTTTTTTCAAACCCTCTTCACTAAAGCCTTTTATAAATCCGCCTTGTTTTTGTAATGCAGCAATGTTTTGAGCAGTTTGAATTCTTTGATTTTTGCCTTGTACTGCAGCAATATCCTTTTGAAGTTGCTCAAATTCAGCTTTTCCAGCATCAACTTTTTCCAACGCACTATTTTGTAAAAGTCTTTCAGTATTTGCTAAATTTTGCAAATCGGATGCCTGTGTATCGAGATTCATTCTTTCAGCATTAATTTTGCCAATTCTGTATGTAGCATCTTCGTTTAACGGAGTTCCATCTTTGCTTAATAAAGTTGCTTTTTCTTTATCAAGCTCTTGCATTTTAACTCTTGTCGTTGCAAGTTCTCTTTCATATTCTTGTGCTTTAGCACCGTGCAATTTTGCATCATCTCTGTTTGCTTTTATCTCAGCAGACAAATCTTTTCTTCTAATTTTATTTTGTTCGTAGTTTGCTTCGCGCTGTCTTTGTTCGGCCATCAAATTATCTTGTTGTTCTTGAGAAAGATTTCTCCAAGTTTCTGCATCAAGCCCATTTGCCTGCATTGCGCCCATTCTTGTGCTAATTTTGTCTGCAAGTGCATCTTGTCTGTTCCTTGCGCTTGTTCTAAGCTTTGATTTAATTGTGGTAGGGTGGGCTTCTCTATATTTTTGAACAGCCGCATCTTTTTCTTCTTGTGACATGCTTTTTCTCATTCCACGAAGAAATCTCTTTTTTTCCATATATCCGCCAGCATTCAAGGCTTCTTGAGTTGCGGAGTCTAATGATTCAAAATTTGCTGCGTCCAAATCTCTTTTGCTTGCATGTTTTTTTCTCATGTTATTTGCAAATTTTGCACTTTTAAATGTTATTCCAATAGGGGCAGCAGCGAGTTGACCTGTTTTTGCAATTGTTTGCCCAATTTCACCAGCCATATCTTGACCAGCTTTCATTGCGTTATCTGCACCAATAAGTTCAGAAATCGTTGCAACCAAATCTTTAACCATAATTAGGCCAACAATTGTGAAGAACAAGCAAACAATTGAATCTAAGAAAGCGATGTTAAAGAATTTAATTTGATTTATTAATGGAAGAATAACAAAGAATAAGTTTAAGCCAACAATAGGGCCATACGCTCCAAGAACTTTACCTACAAATTTGCCTCTCCATTTTTTTAATGCTTCGCCATCGTCAAGAGGCATAATAGAAGCAATTGGCGGAGCAATTAAGAATAAAACAACAATTTCAAAAATACGCTTCATTAAGCCAAAAACCAAATAAACTAAAAGTTTACCGCAAACAACTATGGCAGCAATTCCTAAAAGGAAATCAAATTGCCAAAGATCATAATAGAACCAAACAAGTTGAACATTGTTTTTGTCAAATGTGGTTAAATCTGAAACCGAGTTAGATATAAAAGAACTAGCGTTACCAAATGGGAACATGTAATCTTTTTCAAATGGTTCAGAATTAAGCTTAACAGAATTTTTTAATTGATAACTGTTAGCAAAACAATCATCTAGCAAACTTGCTGATTGATCATAGTCTGTTCCAAATTTATCAAATACTCCTGCGCCAACGCCAGAGTTTGAAAGGTTGTTTCTAAATAAAGAATAATATCTAATTCTATTAGCACGATATGCTGCAGCTTTAAAAATTAAACCACTAATTGGGGTTGAGGTTGTTGGAACATTTGTGTTTTGGTTATCACCCCAAAAGTTATAAGATATGTAGGTTTTTTGCCCGCTTTGTGTTGTTTTTTCTTGAAAAAGGCTTCCAACAGAAACTGTGGTTCCTTCACCTTCGCCAGGAATTTCGTATGTATAGTTCAACTCTGAGCTAGATGCTCCACTTGTTATTGTATCTAAAGCTTGCAAGATTACATTTGCCATAAAAACGCCAAAGAAACAAACAATTGGAACTATAGCAAAAGAAGCAATTGCTTTAAAAGCTCTTCCCACAATTTTTCCTTTTGACGCGCTTTTAGCATCTGTTGCAGCATATTCGGAACGAAGAACCGCAACAAAAGTTGTTATAATTAATAAGATAACACCAAGAATAATAAGAGCCCAAAAAATGTTGGAAAGAATTGAATTGTTATCGGTGAAAATGGTTCTTATAAATTCAAAAGCTATGTCTCCACTTTCTCCAGTGGAATCAGAGGTATAATAAACAACGTCTAAACCAGCAACTTTTCTAACAAGAAGTTGCAATATGTCTAAAACTTGGAAAGCAAGAGTGCATAAAAAATAAAATGTTTTTGGGATTATAGATAAAATTGCACCAAACCATCCAGAGAACCAAGATCTAATTTGTTCAGCAATACCAGCAACAAGAGATAAATTCACCGTTTTCTCTCCTTTTTAATGTTTTTTTTAGTGTAACACAAAAACATCAAAATGTAAACAATTTTGTATAATTAACTATAATAATATATATAGCAAAATTATTTTGCCGAAAAAAACAATATTTATAAGCTAAAAAACAAATTGTTAAAAAAATTTTTTTTAATTATATTAAAATAGTAGACAAAATCAATTCTTGCCTTTATAATAACTCCGATTTTTATTTGAGAGGGAAATATGAAACCAACAGATTATATAAGATGTCCAAGATGTGAATTGAATTTTATTCAAAGAAAGGATAAATATTGTTCAGTGTGTCAAGCAGAAATGAATGCAGACCCTAGTTCTTATGACGAGTTAGACATGGAAACCTGCCCAATTTGCAAAACGAATTTTATTCGAGCTGATGAAATAATGTGTAGTCAATGTGCAAAAGAGCGTTCTTTGAACGGGGATAATGCAATTGGAATTGACGATGATTGGGAAACATATTTAGATGGCGAAGAGGAAGAATCTTCTTCAATAGATGAAGAAACAGGCGATATGGCTAGCATAA
The DNA here is from genome assembly GCA_944383945.1 of uncultured Clostridia bacterium. GTDB lineage: Bacteria > Bacillota > Clostridia > Christensenellales > UBA1242 > UMGS687. Next base: position 11,419 of record CALWRL010000003.1, on the reverse strand, counting down.
CAGATTTGGACGGAGATGACATGGAAGACTTGGAAAACGATGACATGCCAGAACTAGACGAAGAATTCGACATGGAAGAAGAAGAGGAAGACGACGAAGAAGAATATGTAGACGATGATGATTTTGAAGATGATATAGATGATGATTTAGATGATGACGATTTTTAAAAAAAAACAAAATGCTTTGACGAAGATTGCAGTAACAAAAAAATCTTTTTCAAGCATTTTTTTATTTATCAATTCAAATGCTTTTAAAAATTCAATTAATGATGTATAATTTAGCCCTAAGGAGCAACTTATGGGTTTATTCAAAAATAGCAATCTTAAAAAATTAAAAAAAATAGCAGATAAAGTTGTTTTGCTTGAAGAAGAATATAAAAACAAAACCAATGAAGAGTTAAGAGAAAAAACCGAGGAGCTTAAAAAAAGAGCGCAAAATGGAGAAAGTTTAAACAGCCTTTTGCCAGAAGCTTTTGCAAATGTTAGAGAAGCTTCCGCAAGGGTTTTAAACATGCGCCATTTCTATGTTCAAATAATGGGAGGAATTGCACTTCATCAAGGCAGAATTGCCGAAATGGCAACGGGTGAAGGAAAAACACTTGTTTCAACTCTTCCAGCATATTTAAATGCTTTAACGGGCAAGGGCGTTCATGTTGTAACAGTAAACGAATATTTGGCAGAGCGTGATGCTGAATGGATGGGTAAAATACACAAATTTTTAGGCTTAACCGTAGGCGTTGCATTAAGTGGAATGACACCAGAAGAAAAGAAAAAGGCATACGATTGCGACATAACATATTGCACAAACAATGAAGCAGGCTTTGACTATCTTCGTGATAACATGGTTGTTAGAAAAGAAGATAGGGTTCAAAGAGGACACAATTTTGCAATTGTTGATGAAGTTGATAGCATTTTAATAGATGAGGCAAGAACTCCTCTTATAATCAGCGGAAGAGGAATGAAAAGTAGCGATGTCTATTATTCTGCACAAAGATTTGCAAAAACATTAAAAGAAGATGCAGATTTTGAGATAGATATAAAAACAAAATCTATAAATCTAACCGAAAAAGGCGTTGAGAAGGCAGAGCGTTTCTTTTCTGTTTCAAACTTGTCGGATGTTGAAAACATGGAACTTAACCATTATATTTTAAATGCATTAAAAGCAAATTTTATAATGGTACGAGATGAAAACTATATTGTTAAAGACGGCGAAATATTAATCGTAGACGAATTTACAGGCCGTATTATGAAAGGCAGAAGATACAGTGACGGTTTGCATCAGGCAATTGAAGCGAAAGAAGGCGTAACAATAAAAAATGAAAACAAAACTCTTGCAACAATAACATTTCAAAATTATTTCAGACTATATAAAAAATTAAGTGGTATGACTGGAACAGCAAAAACAGAAGAAGGCGAATTTGTTGGAATATACAAATTAGACGTTGTTCAAATACCACCAAACAAACCAAACATGCGTTATGATGCTCCAGATGTTATTTATACAGGGGTTGTTGGTAAACTTAAAGGAATAATTGATGATGTTAGAGAAAGGCACGAAAAAGGACAGCCAGTTTTAATAGGAACTATAACAATAGATAAATCTGAAGAGATTTCAAAGGAATTAAAGCGTTGTGGAATTAAACACAATGTTTTGAATGCAAAAAACCACGAACAAGAAAGTGAGATAATTGCTCAGGCAGGAAGAAAAGGTTCTGTAACAATAGCAACAAACATGGCTGGTCGTGGAACAGATATTTTGCTTGGCGGAAACCCAGAATTTATGGCAATAAAAAAATTGCGTCAAGAAGGGTTTACCGAAGAACAAATTAATTTTGCAACATCATTTTTGGAAACAGACAATGACGATTTAAAGAAAGCAAAAGAAGAGTATTTAAAAAATTATTCAGCATATAAAGAGATAACCGATAAAGAAAAGGAAGAAGTTGTTGAACTTGGTGGCCTGCACATAATAGGAACAGAAAGACATGAATCAAGGAGAATAGACAACCAATTGAGAGGTCGTGCTGGAAGGCAGGGCGACCCAGGCTCTAGCGTGTTTTACATTTCATTGCAAGATGATTTAATTAAAAGATTTGGCGGAGATAGACTGTCAAGAATAGCACAATTTTGCAGGCTAGATGATGAAACGCCATTCCAATTTAAAATGCTTTCAACACAAGTTGAGCGTGCTCAAAGAAAAATTGAAATGAGACATTATAGTGCAAGACGCTCTGTTTTGCAATTTGATGATGTGTTAAACAAACAACGCGAAATAATTTATGGTGAAAGAAATAAAGTTCTAGACGGTGTAGATGTTCACGAAGAAGTTATGGCAATGTTCCCAGACATTATTTCTCAAACTGTATACTCAGTTATAAATCCAGATAAATCTCCCGAAGAATGGGACTTGCAACTCTTAAATGAAGCATTGGAAAAGAAACTTTTCCCAAAAGAAACAAACCTTGTAACGCCTCAATTTGTTGAAGACTGCGACGGGGCAGATTTGGTTATGAAAATAATGGCGGCGGTCGAAAAAAGATATAACGAAAAAGTTGAATTTTTTAAGGCTCACGACAAAGATTTTTCAGATTTTGAAAGATACATTCTTCTTAGAGTTGTTGATACTCTTTGGATGGATCACATTGATCAAATGAATCAATTGAGGAACGAAATAGGACTTCAAAGTTATGGCCAGCACGATCCTATTGTTGCCTATAAAAAAATAGGCTTCGAAATGTTTGAGGACATGATTAACGAAATTAGAGAAAAAACAGCATTGTTTTTATTAAATATAACAATAGAAGAAAAGCCGGTTCCAAAACAAGTTGCAAAACCAATTAATGTTGTTGAACAAAAAACAGCAAGGGCAGAACCAAAATCTGGTAGAAATGCTCCATGTCCATGCGGTAGTGGGAAAAAATATAAAAACTGTTGTGGGAGACAATAACAATGGAAGTTAATGTTTTAACAGGAACTCTTTTAGAAACAAACAATTATATTTTAGAAAGTAATGGGAAAGTTGTTTTAATTGAGGCAAGTGCAAACTTAAATTCTGTTAAAGAATTAGTCAAAGATAAAGAATTTGTTGCAATATTGTTAACTCATGGGCATTGGGACCATTACATAAACATAGAAAAATTTGCCGAAGAATTTAAATGCCCAATATATTTAACCGAACAAGCAAATGAAAAAATAAATACAAAAGAAAAAGCCTTTTATGCTGATAGAAACCCAAAGGTAGATTTAACTCCATATAAATTAATTTATATAAAAGACCAAGATGTTTTAGATTTTGGTAATGATCTTAAATTTAAAGTTTTGGCAACTCCTGGCCACACAAATTGTAGCGTTTGTTATCTTGCTTGCGTTAAAGATGAAACTTTGCTTTTCAGTGGCGACACAATTTTTAATAACGGAATTGGAAGGTGTGATTTACCAACGGGAAGCCCAAAAGAAATGAAAGAATCAATTAAAAAAATCTTAAATTTACCAGAAAAAACGGTAATATTCCCAGGGCATGGCGAATTAACGATGTTGCAGATTGAAATAAATAATTTGCAACAACTATAAAATTTAAAATGGCGTAAGCGCCATTTTTTTTGTAACCATTTCAAATAAATTCTTCATACTATATAAAATATAACCTAGGAGAATTTATGTGTGGAATATACGGATGTGTGGGAACGAAAAATGCTGTTGCTAGTGCTATAGCGGGGTTGCAAAAATTAGAGTACAGAGGATATGATTCTGCTGGAATTGCTTACATAAATGGCAAAAACAAAATAGAAATTGTTAAAGCACTTGGTAATGTTGAAAATTTAAAAAACCAAGTAAATGAAAAAGTATTTTCAAGATTATCAATAGCCCACACAAGATGGGCAACTCATGGCAAAACAACCATAGAAAATTGCCACCCACATTTTAGTGAAAATTTTGTTTTAGTCCATAATGGAATAATAGAAAATTTTGAAGAATTAAAAAACGAAATTAACGAAAAAACATATTCCGAAACAGATTCGGAAATTATAGTAAAATTAATTGAAAAAATATATAAAAATTTTTCAAATAATTCAATGGAAAATGATAAAAAAATATTATTTTCTATAAAAAAAGCAACAGAAAAGATGAAAGGCTCTTGGGCGGTTATTTTATTATGCAAAAATAACCCCAAAAAAATGTTTGTATTTAAAAATAAAAGTCCATTAATATTAGCAACAAATAATAAAGAAAGCATTGTTGCAAGTGATATTAATGCAATTAATGGTGATGAAAAAAGCAAATTTAAATATTTTAATTTAAATGATTTTAATATTGCAGAAATCTCTGAAAATAATATAAAAATATATGATAAAAATCTTAAAAAAATTAAATTAAAAGAAATAAAAAAACAATGCGAAATAATTAATTTAAATAATAATTATAAACATAAAATGATTAAAGAAATTAATGAAATTCCGTTTGCAATTTGTGAAACAAAAAAAAGAATAAAAAATAAAGATTTTAAAAAATTAATTTCTCAAATGCCTTCATTTTCGCAAATAACAATTGTGGGTTGCGGAACAGCATATCATGCAGGACTTTATGGGAAATATATTTTCGAAAAATATTTAGGTGTTAATGTTAATGTTGAATTAGCCAGCGAATATAGGTATAAAACACAAATAAAAAATGAAAATGAGTTGGTTATAGCAATAAGCCAAAGCGGAGAAACTGCCGACACATTAGCAGCAATTGAAATTGCAAAGAAAAAAGGAGCGAAAACAGCTGTAATAACAAATGTTTGTTCTTCAACAATAACAAGAATGTGTGACTATGTTATTTTAACCCATGCTGGAACAGAAGTTGCAGTTGCAGCAACAAAAAGTTATATAACTCAAATTTTAGCTTTGTATTTGCTTGCTTACAAAACAATAAATAAACGAATATCTAAAAACATTGGCCAAGTGGCAAAAACAATTATAGATTTATATGATTATAATTTTTTCAAATCGTTTGAAAAAATGCAAAAATTCTTTTTCATTGGGAGGTTGTGCGATTCTGCAAGTGCTCAAGAAGCATCATTAAAACTAAAAGAAATAGCTTATGTTCACAGCGAGGGTTATCCTGCTGGAGAACTAAAACATGGAACGCTATCTTTGGTTGATGATAATTCGTTGGTTGTTGCCATAATAACCCAAAAGTCTGTTCTAGAAAAAACGCTTAATGCGGTTCACGAGGTTAGGGCAAGAGGTGCAAAAGTTATTGTTCTTAGCCAATTCGATAATGAAATTAAAAATGAAAATTTGTTTAAATTGCCAAAAGCGAATGAAGATATAATGCCTTTGTTTTCAATTTTACCTTTGCAACTTTTTGCATATAATTTTAGTTTATCAAAAGGGTTAAATCCCGATATGCCAAAAAACCTAGCAAAAAGTGTTACGGTTGAATAAATAAGATTTTATTTCTAATACTAAATTGATGGTGTTTAAAGAGGTTGAAAAGTTAAAAAATCAACTAAATAACAGCATGGATTTAGCTGTTAAAGAAATGACATGCGGTAATAAAAATATTAACATAATTTACATAAAAAGCATGATCAACGAAGATCTTTTTGTTAATGGAATATTAAATCCAATAGTTGATTATGGAAGCAAACAAAGCAAAATTTCATCTAGAAAAAACTTTACAATAGACACCCTTTTGAATGAAGTTTTAAAAGCAATTGATATAAAAAAGGTTGAAAAATCACAGGCGTTAAAAGAATTGGCATCAAATAAGGTTTTGCTTTTTTTAAGCGGTGAAAATGAAATTTTATCTATTGATATAGTTAAGTATCCAATTAGGCTTCCTGCAGAGCCACCAACATCTGCTGTTATAAAAGGGCCAAGAGAAGGTTTTGTGGAAGACATAAAAACTAATATTACATTAATTAGGAAAAGATTTACAAGTGAGAAAATAACAATTAAAGAGATTAAAATAGGTAAATATTCACAAACAAAAATTGCAATTTGCTACCTTAAAGAAATAGCAAATAAAAATATAGTTAAACAGCTTGAAACAAAACTTTCACAAATAAATATTGACGGAATAATAGATTCCTACTATTTGATTTCTTTTTTGCAAAATAAACCATCTTCAATATTTAAGCAGGTTGGAAGCAGTGAGAAGCCAGATGTTATTTCAGCAAAAATGTTAGAAGGAAGAATTGCAATTTTAGTTGATAACACTCCAATTGTTTTAACAGTTCCTTTTATTTATATAGAAGATCTTCAAAACAGTAATGACTATTATTCATTAAGCAACTATGCTGCCTATGTAAGAGTCATTAGACTTTTAGGCTTGTTTTTTGCTGTTTTAGTTCCAGGCACTTATATTTCTTTAAGGCTTTATCACTATAATATTGTTCCCATCAACTTTTTAATAACAATTGCAAATGCAACAGTTCCGATTCCATTAACACCTTTTTTGGAAATTGTTTTTATTTTGGTTTTATTTGAAATTTTATATGAGGTTAGTTTAAGACTTCCAAGATATCTTGGGCTTGCAACAAGCGTTGTTGGCGCTTTAATTTTGGGTGACACAGGTGTTAAAGCAGGACTAATTTCTCCGCCTGGAGTTATGGTTATTGCAATTAGCATTATTGCAGTTTACACAATTCCAGATCAAGTTGATCAAATAAATCTGCTTAGAGCTGTTTTTATTATTTTGGGCTCCGCCCTTGGAATTTTTGGTGTAATTGCGGGAGTTATTTTTGTAATTGCATACTTAAATAGTCTTGAAAATTTTGGAGTTGCTTATTTAGCTCCTTATTCACCAAGAATTGTTGACGATTTAAAAGATGGAGTTTTAAAGCGAAATATTTTAGCAATGAAAAAAAGACCAAAAAGCTTGCAAAACAAAAACAAAGTGAGGATGAAATATGACAAAAACAATTAGCGCAAGACAGCTTGGTTTAATAGCTTTTCTATCTGTTTTATCTTTAAAGTTAACTGTTTTGCCAGCGCTTTTTTATGCAGAAATTGGAGTAGATGCAATAATATCTTTGCTCATAATAACTTCAATTGATTTTGCCGAATTTTTTTTAATATATTACGTTTTAAAAAAGAATCAAGACATTTCATTCTATGAATTCTTATATAAAAAAATTGGCAAATTTTTTGCAAAAATTATATTTATACTAATATTTATATTTTATTTCTTTAAAATGCTTTTACTATGTGGGGGAGGGTTTAACTATGCTAGCTCGGCAATTTTTAGAGAAGCGCCAATGTATTTGTTTTTGTTTATTTTATTAACAGCTTCAAGCTCTTTGTATTTATTTAAAAGTCGTTCTTTTGCAAGAACTGTTGAATTTTTTTATCCACTCATTGCAACAATGATGGTCATATTTATTTTCATTTCCTTGTTAACGGCACCACTTCAAGATATCCGACCATTTTTTGAAACGCCAATAAGTAAAATTTTTGAAACATCATTTTATTTCGGCATTTTAGGTGGAAATTATATTTTTATGTTAATGTTTATGGGAAAAATTAAGTTTTCTAAAAACAGCAAAAGAACATTGGTTAGTAAATTAATTTTTGGCTGGGTTTTGCTAATGGCGTTTTACACAATTAACTACTCAATATTCAAATTTACGGCATCGGCGCATCCTCACGCGATTTCCGAAATTATTCAGTATCTTCCATTTCCAAGCGTTTTAGGGAACTTCGATTGGTTTGCAGTTTCGTTTATGTTAATTTTATTTGTTTTTCATGGTGGCTTGTTTACGTATTGTATGACTTACAGTTTAAATTATATTGTTGAATCAAAAAAAATAATAATAAGTGATTCAATTAACAAATTAAATTTAATTATAACTAACATTTTATTACTTATTTTTATATACATTATTTTTCCAACATTTCCACAGTCTGCGTCTTTTGTTTTTCAAGAATTATTTGTTCCAATTATAAGTTGTGTGGTTTTAGTTATTCCTATAATTTGTTTTTTTATTGAACTTATTAAAAAGAAGAATAAAAACTTTAACAAATTAATTATAAAAGGAGAAAAAAATGAAGAAAATTAATAATTTAATTAATAATCATCCAATTTATTTGTTAATTATAATAATTTGTTTAGTTTTTTTGCCAAGCGCGATTGTTGCAAAACCACAGTCGGAATCTAAACTTATAGTTCGCGCTTTGGGAATAGATAAAGTTGACGAAGAATATGAAATATCTGCAATAGCATTTTTGCCAAAAGCAAGTCAATCGTTTACAGAAAACTATAAAATAGTTGAGGGAAAAGGAAAAACTTTGTATGAAGCAATTGCATCTGCAACAAAGGAAACGGGCAAAGATGTTGGGCTTGCTCACACGGGAATTGTTTTTGTTAATGATGAGTTGTGCAAACAAGGGCTTGTTGAATCTATGGACTTTTTAGTTAGAGATTACAGTCTTGGCAACAACACTTTTGTTGTTTATGTTCCTGATTCAACAAAAGAAATGATAAAGCTTACAAATAGTTTAGCTTTGTCTAGTGGAATTAGGGTTGCAGATGTTGCAGATTATGATGAAGAAAAAATATTGCATGGCCAATCTAATATAGAAAGCATTTATGATTCAGCGTATTCAAAAAGTAAGTGTTCACTTTTAAGTGTTATGGAAATAAGCGAAACCGAGGGGCTTTCGGCTGAAGGACAACCAAGCGGCAATGAAGAATCGAGTGGGGCAGGTGGAACAGAGGGAGAAAAAGAAAAGAAAATTTTAAACAGCGGAAAAATTTTAGTTTTAAAATCCGGGAAAAAGGCTCTTTTGTTAGAGGAAGAAGAAGCGGATTTTTATAAGTGGACCAGAAAATCTAAATTTTCAGATATTTTAATAATAGAAAATTTTTCAGATGAAAAATTTGAAAATGCTATGCTCACATTCACAGTAAAAAGCAATGATGTTAACTATGATTTATCGTTTGAAAACAATATTCCAGTTTGCACATTAACCATTAATCCAACTTTAATATTAATGGAAGCAAATCAAAAAAATACAGATAGCGACATTTCATTGTTTGCTTCAATCGAGCCAACAGGAAAACTTAAAGAAGCTATTAATAATAAAATAAGAACTGAAGTTGAACAAATTTTGGAAAAATTTAAAACACTTAATTTAGATGTTAACAAAGTATATGAAAAATTTTACGCTTCTAAAACAAAACAATTTAAACAATTTTTAAACACCTTAGAAAATAAAGAAGACTATTTGTCAGAAATTGTTTTTAAAGTTGTTGTTAAATCAGAAATAAATTAGCAATTTAATATTATTTTAATAAATAAAAAATTTATATGAAATTGGTTATTAAAACCAATTTTAATTAAAATAATCAGTAAAATAATCAATAAAATAATTAACAAATAATTAATAATAAAAACAGGAAAAATATTAAAATTAATAAAAATAAAAAATTATTAAAAAAACATTAACAAATTAAATATTGTTAATGTTTTTATTTTAATTTTAGTTATTATTAATATTTTTTTATTAAAAGGATTACATTAAGAGATTTCCATTTTCTGTTTCAATAACTTTTAAAATATTTTCTAAGTTGCCGTCATAAGCGTTGTAATAGAAATAATATGTTGCTCCTTTTTTTGTGCATTTAAACTCGTATGTTAACACTTCTCGGTTGTATTCCAAAGGACTTAAAGTTAAACGCGAAGAAAGAATTTTAAAAGTATCTGAAATTTTGTTTTTAACTGAGTCTTTTGTTACGGTTGGAGATTTTATTTCTCTTTCAACATGGTTAGTGTAGTAAGAAGTTGCTTCCCAACCTAAAATTTCTCCTGTTCCTAAATCTACTTTAACCTTTATTAAATCTGGATAATAGACAATGTTGTTAACAACTGGTGCTAGGTTAAGATATGTGTCGTTTCCAACAAGATCGCTCCAAACGCACTCCATGTTCTCTAGCCCTTGTTGTTTAGCAAAATTTAATGCTATTTCAATTGCTTGTGAGTTTGATATGTTTCTTTCTTTTCTATTAGAGAAAGAGCTTAAAGTTAAAAGTTTTCCGCCATTTTTTGTTATTTGAGCATAATATTCAGATTTATCTTTTATTATTTTGAAATCAAAGGTTTTAAATTTTCCATTTGTTTCACTAATATAATCAACACTTTTTGCGTTTTCAAATATTTTAGAAGCTATTTCAAGAGCTTGGTCTTTGTTTATTTCAGGGTAGTTTAATCCTTTTATTTTTTTATTTACAACTGAATCGGAAAATGGTCCGTCATAAATCATTGTTGGATAATCTTCATCAAATGTTTTTATGTTTTGAATTTTAGAAGTAAAGTTTGTGTAGTCAACATTTTCTTTTATGTCCGAATGTTTAGAAATATTGTAGCCTTTCATAATGTCCATTGAAACTTCGTTTAACTTGTATTTTATTTCGGAAATTGTGTTATACAATTCGTTCAACGATTTTAAATTTTCTTTTGAAAAAGCATTTTCATTGTCTGTTGATAGAACGCTTGTGAAACCGCTTAATTGATTTATAAACTTTGTTGTTTCAGGTATTCCGTTCAAGGAAATTGGTAGATAAGAAAGATCATTTTGTGCATCGTTTGCATTTTCATGAATTTCATTTAATAGTTTTTGAGAATAAACTCCGCCATTGGAGTTAATTAATTTGCTTAATTTAACTTCAGCATTGTTAACATTGTCTACTAAATCGAAAAACGACCTTTGATAAATGTTTTCTAAACTTAATGCAGAATTTTCATACGAATACTTGTTTATTGCATATAACACACAAAAAACCGTCATCATTATTGCCAAAACAACAATAAAAACAACTAATGTTATTAAACTTGCTTTGCTTATGTTTGCTTTTTCTTTTCTTAAATCTTTCATAGTTTTGCTCCTTTAAAATTATATTGCAAAGTTATGCTTTCCAATTGTAACAACAACTTCTCGAGAGAATATCCATTGGCTAGTTGCTGTTTCTGGATTATAGTAGTAAATGCAACCATAAGTTGGGTCCCAACCGTTTAGTGCATCTTGTGCTGCTTGATAAGCTGTTTCGTCTGGTTCTAAATCAATTTGTCCGTCAAAAACAGCAGTGAATGCCCAAGGTTGATAAACAACGCCATAAATTGTGTTTGGGAAGTCTGGGTGTTCAACTCTGTTTAAAATAACTGCGGCAACAGCAACTTTTCCAACATATGGCTCGCCCCTTGCCTCTGCATAAACACATTTTGCAAGTAGATATAAATCGTTGCTTACTTGATCATTTAAATTAACTCCTAAAAGTCTTGCTGTTTCAGGTCCAACAATTCCGTCAACAGCTAAACCATAATCAGACTGAAATTTTTTAATAGCTTCGGTTGTTTGCCAATTTAAATCTCCATCTATTGCGCCATCATAATAGCCAAGGTCTTTTAACCTTTGCTGGATCATAATGTTTTGAGA
>CALWRL010000002.1 GCA_944383945.1 uncultured Clostridia bacterium | reverse complement strand
ACATTATATCCATAAGGAGTTCTGCCACCTGTAACGAGTCCTTTTATTCTGCTTTCTTTTAGTCCACGCTTAACTTTTTGAGATAATTCAACAGAATAATACTCTGCAAGTCCAACAAGCACACTATCAAGCAAAATTCCTTCTGGTGCGTCTGAAATATTTTCAGTGGCCGAAATCAACTTAACACCATTCTTAAGCAGTATTGCACGATTAACAGAGCTATCATATCTTGATCTTGAAAATCTGTCTAACTTATACACCAAAACAAAATCAAAACCTTTATTCTTGCTGTCATAAAGCATTTGTTGAAGTGCTGGTCGCTTATCATTTGTTCCTGTCATAGCCCTGTCAATATATTCATTAACAACAATCAAACCATTTCTTTCAGCATATTCCTTACAAACTCTAAGTTGTCCATCAATACTTTGTTCTGTCTGGCTATCACTTGAATATCTTGCATATATAACAGCTTTGTTCATACTATTTCTCCCTTTATACTATTCATAAAATTTAATAACATTAAATCATTATTTAATTCTTCTTTAAATGTTTTAAAATTTTGAAGTATATAACTTATTTCTTTAAATGATAAATACATCAAAATTAATTTAATACAATCTTCTTCTGAAGCTGTTTTATTATATATTCCATGGGCTAAATCGTGTCTATTCACTTCCTCATCTTTTTGCTCATTTGTATTTTTTAATAAATTTGAATAGTAATTATTAATTAAGTTCCAAACCTTAATGTAATACTCAACCCCCATATCTAAAACAAATTTTGAAATTTCTTCTAATCGATTTTTATTTGAACTCTTTTTTATTAACCCGCTTGCCATTTTTTGTTCATTTTCAAGCATAGCAAACATTGTTCTAGCACATGAATTAAAGTGCTTATTTTGAAGACATTCAAGTGCTTCTTTTAGATCAGATATTTTATTTCTATGCAATTCATTGGAATATGCAATAGGATTTAAAATATTGCTTAATAAGTGTTTTAAATTTAAATAATTATATTCTTTAAATGAGTTTAATACATAATCTTTAATCTCATTTTGTTTAATGTTATCAAAATTCAAATCTGGTGTTTGCATAAAATATAAAAATATCCCATCTTGAGCTAGTAATTCTAATGTTTTCTTATAATCTGAACTAAAATATTTTTCTCTATCATCATGTATCAATTTCCAATATTTATAAAATTGGGCATAATAGAGATATTTAATCTTTTCTCTTTTGTTTAAAATTGCACAGGACTCTTCATATTCAGGCAATTGTTTTAATTTGTTTATTATTTCATCAAATTTTGTTTTATTAGTTATATATAGATTTTGAGTTTGTTCTAAATTTTTAATATTATTATCATATAATTGAATGTTATGTTCTTTTAATATTTCTTCTAAAGGTATTTTTTCACAACATTTTTTGTATTCATTAGTTAGTTCATATAATTCATCATCAAATTTTTCTAAAATTTCAGCTTCTCTTTCTTGATTTTTAATAATATCTTCTAAACTCATACACTCTCCTAATTCTTACAATGTGACTTAAAGTCGGTTGTAATATAAGTCACATAATTGTTATTATTATAATGTAAAATTTTTATAAAGTCAATAAATATGGAGATTTGTAATGATTAAAGAAAAAGTTGGTCAGAGAATAAAGGAACTAAGAACAAAACAAGGATTAAGTCAAGAGGAATTTGCTTTTAGATGTGAATTAGATAGAACTTACATAACTAGTTTAGAAAGAGGCAAAAGAAACATATCTTTAACTAATTTAGAAAAAATAGCTAATGCTTTTAATATAACTTTAAGTGAATTCTTTAATTTTGAAAACTAAGGAGAAATAATGGACAATATTTGGATTTTAACAGAAGAAAGGCCAAAAGAAAGTGTGGTAAAAACAATTTTAGAATTAATGAGAGATGATTTTGACATTTCATTAAATGTTACTGATGTAAAAATAAAGCCTATTATTGAAGATAGTGTTTTTAAATTCACTTATATTGTAGAAGGTATTTCTTCTCAAAGCTTTAATAAAGTTTATTTAAAATTAGTAAGTGGAAACTCTAGTTTTATAGATTATCTTGTTTGTAAGCAAGAAAATGAACCTATAGATGGAGATTGTTCCAATATATTAATGGCTATTGAAGAAACAAAAACTAGCGATAAAGAATCTAGAAATACTGGTGTTTCTCAAAGAACTACAAAATTTATATATGCAAAACAATACTGTCCAAATGCTAAACTTTATATGTTATATAATGAGGAGCTTGAAAATGATGAAAATAAAAAACCAAGCGACACGAATATTTTTGGAACAAATATATTGTTAACACTTGGAGTTAAAATTGTTGGTAAAAGTAATTTGTCTTGGTTTAAGTCATTTAAAACTATTGACGAAGTAATTGCTTTTAAAAATAAAATGAGAAATCCACCAAATGGAAACGTACCTGTAAAAATCACAAAAACAAATAATGTTATTTACATTTCCGGAAGACTTTCGAAACCAAAAACTGCTGGCAACATCGGTCATGACCCAAACATCGGCACTTTATCAATGATTAGCGGCGTTTTAAGAGCATTGGGCTGGACTAAAAAAATAATAATCACAAGACATGGAACCACGCAACAATATATATCAAGAAATAAAACCAATAAATTTTTATATATTTGTAAATTACTAAATTTAGAAATGGAAGAATTGACAATTACCTATCCAGACACATATAGAGAAAAGTATTGGCATTATGAAAAATCTTCAGAAAAGGTTGCTTCTATCTTACTTCATATCATGTGTTCCAATGTCGGGATAAGATATATTTATGAGAACCATGCTGGGTGTGAAAGAGGATATTTTAAAAACTCAAATGGTGATTTAATTGTTTTACCTAAAAAAGCAATTAATGGTGAGAACTTACTTATTCCTGATGTAATTTTATCAGATACTCTTAATAGATCTATTTATTTAATTGAAGGCAAAAAATTAACAACCTTACAAGTAGGACTGAAAGAAATTGAGGATTATGACAGCATTGAAGATGAATATATAAAAATTGAATATCCAAACTTTAATTATTATAGATATCTTTCAATATTTGGAGGATATTGTTCTTATTTCCCAGATAGAAAAGTTATGTTATATCTAAATAACGATGGATTGATTGTTTTAAATAAAGATTTACCACAATCATTTTTAAGTTATTTTAAAAATATAAAAAAAGGTTAAAAGGAATATAATTATGAAAGCAAGTGAAACTAATATTTTAAAATTTATAGGTGGGTTAGACAAGGTTTTTATAATTCCGCCTTTTCAAAGAAATTATGAGTGGACTTTTGAACAATGTGATGAATTATTTGAAGATATTATAAATTCATATAAAACAAAGAAAACTCATTATTTAGGCAATATCGTATATTATGAAGGTAAAAATAACGGTGCTTCTTTTAGTGAATTTATTCTAGTAGATGGGCAACAAAGAATAACAACAATATTGCTTTTACTATGCGCAATTCGTGATGAAATGAAAAGACAAAATCTTCCCGATGAGAATATTACTATTAGATATTTAGAAAATGATAATGCAAGTGATGCCTTTAGAATAAGATTAAAACAAACATCTTATGATGCTGATAGTTTTAATATGGTTGTAAAAGGTTTAGTTACTGAAAATGATAAAAAAAATAATATTGTAAAAAATTATTTTCATTTTATCGAATTGTTAAGAAATGCCAACTTACCTCTTAAAGATATTTATAACACAATAACAAAATTAGAAGTTGTTGATGTAAATTTACAAATTGAAGACAATTTAGAAGCAGTTCAAACTGTATTTGAAAAGATTAATTCTACAGGAAAACGATTAACGCCAGCTGATTTAATTAGAAATTGCCTATTACTTTCTAATTCTATAGAAGAACAAGAATTATTATATAAAAACTATTGGATAAAAATCGAAAGAACTGTATCAAATGACAATATTTCAAGATTTGCACGTGATTTTTTAGTTATGAAAATTTTTGAAGATGTTGAACAGGATAAAATATATAAAAAATTTAAAAATGATTACATTAATCAACCCAATATGACAAATCTTGAAATACTAGATGAGATGAATAGATATGCAAAATATTTTGCTTATTTTAAATTTGAAAATTGTGAAAATAATAAAATTAATAAATTGATAACTATGTTGAATTTGTTAAAAACAGATGATTTAATGCCTTTATATTTATATATTTTTGATAAATTATATATAAATCAAACAAAAGAATTAGAAAATATATTAGGATTACTTTTTGATTTTATGGCAAGATATAGAGTTTGTGCTATTTCTGGTGGTGGAGGAGCTCTAAGAACCGTTGTAAATCAATTGTTAAGAAAATTTGATGACGGTTTATCATGTAATTATAATAATATCTATTTTGAACTATCAAACAGTAGTTCTCCTGCAGGCAGATTCCCTGATGATGAAGAATTCAAGAAAAGTTTGAAAGAAGGTATAAATGTTAATTATGCAAGAGCTATATTAATAAAAACAGAAGAATTTGAACATTGCAATATACCTGTCGATATTTCTAAAGTAACTATGGAACATCTTATGCCTCAAACATTTTCTAATTGGTGGACTCAATATTATGGCGGTGAAGAACAAGCAAAAGATATGCGAAATAAGTATTTAAATTGCATAGGAAATTTGACGCCAATGTCACAAGGTTACAATTCAAAAAATTCGAACAAACCATGGAATGTTAAATTAAAATATATATCAGAAGTTCAATTCGTAATTACAAATGAGATTGCGAAAGATATTAGATATCGTGAATGGAAAGAAGAAAATATAAAATTAAGAAACGATGAAATAGCTAATAGAGTATGTAAAGCAATAATTTCGCCTTTAAAAAGAACTAGAGATTATGAAACAAAAGCTCCTGCTTTTGAATTTGAACCTGGAATTTATGATATGTCTGATGATACCACTCCAATGGAAGGAGAAAAACCATCTCTAATAAAATTTGATGATAAAGAATTTGTTGTTACACGATGGAAAGATGTTATTCCAACCGTTTGTCAAATATTATACAGTTTTGATAAAGAAAAATTTGACAAAATAGTAAATGAAAATGTTATACATAAATCCACTTCATCAAAAATAAATAACAAGAAAGATCCAATAATCTCTAAAAATCCTGATTTATTAAACCAACCAATACATATTAAAGGAAGTAATTATTATGCTGAAGGAAACATAAGCTCAGGAAGAGCAAGATTTTTTTCAAAACAATTAATAAAATTATATGATTTGGTTGGTTGGTTTCAAATAGCAGTTGGTGATAATTAAATAAAAAGCACTTATTAAAGTGCTTTTTTAGTAATTTACAATTAAAACTTCTCTTGTCCTTAAAGTCTTATTTTTTTTATGATAACTACAGTTGGAGTAGTCAGAATCAATTTCAAAAACTTTATATTTTTTACTCCACTCTAATAATACATTATTCACTATTCCATTGTGTTCTATAACATTTGATAGTGCGAATTTAATTCCTTTTTCATTTGCTTTATCCAGATATTTTAATAATTCTAAATCTTGTTTGCTTTTCCAATCTTTAAACCCACGATTCCCATCATTATAAGATCCTGTGGTAATTAAATAAGGTGGATCACAATATATAAAATCATTACAACCTAAATCATCTAATTTAATATCATTAAAATCTTTAGTTTCAAAATCAATATCCATCGTTTTTAATTTATTTGAAAATTTAATTAAATTATCTCTCATTGTATCTGAAAAACAACTTCTATTTTTTCCAAAAGGATTATTAAATTCATGATTATTATTAAACCTAAATTGATAGTTAAATGAATAACAAACCAAAGTGTATAAATCTAATAAATCCTTGTATTTATTAAAACATGACCTTAATTCTTTATATCCATGCTCATTTGTTTTTGATAATTGAAATTTATTAATATTGTCTGATATCTTATATAATATTTCATCGCAATCCAATTCCTGAAATTTTTTAAATAAATTAATAACATAAGTATTTATATCATTACAAATATATTTATTAGCTTTAACATTAATACCAACATTAAATCCACCAGCAAACAAATCAATAAATGTATTTATGTTGCTTGGGAAAAGTTTAATAAGTTGTGGTAACAGTTTGTATTTCCCACCTATATAATTTAATGGACTCTTAATAAATTTTTTTGATATACAAGGAATATTTACATCTGTATTTATAACTTTCTTTGTTTGTTGAATTTGTTCCGTTTTAAGTTTTATTTTTTTATTCTCTACATAAAACAAATATTCTTGATGTTTATCTTTTTTTAAGCTTTCATTTTTACTTTTATATCTACTATAATCAATATTATAAACTTTTACATTACTTTCGAAATATTCTTCCAAAATTTTGACGATTGTTTCTTTTGACATCAAACCGTCACCACTATAACTAACTATAATGTGTTTAAATTTAGCATTACTTAACAAGTCCCTAAAATTCTTTTCAACTTCGCTTTTAGAACAATATTTTGACTTTTCTTTTAAATATGGTCTTATTCCTGTGATTCCTTTTATTTCAGGATTATCATTTTTTGCAATAGTTTCTAATATATGATAATTTGGTAAATATTGTCTTTCATTATAAGGTGGATCAATATATAAAATATCTCCTTCTATATGTTTTATTAACTCGTTTGCATTTTCATTAAAACATTGATTTTTTCTTTTATTATCAATAATATTAAGAAAACTAAATTCAAATTTTTTGAATGCTCGCTTGTCCCAATCCTTTAAATATGCTCCATAGGTTCCAGTTGTATTAGAAACATACGGAACGCCTTCAATTAATCCTGCTAATAAGTAAAAATATTCTTCATCTGTTATTGATTTGTTATTTTTCCATAATTCAATTTGTTCACGTGCAAAATCAATTCTATTTGCATTTTCAAATGTAAAATACATTCTGTCACAATGTTCACTTGGTGCATAGTTATTTGAGATAAATCCATTACCATAAGTTAACGCAAACATATCACTTGATAAATAAGTTAAAGGATCAGTTATTCCTAACTTAGCTAACCCTTTAAATGTCGGTTTTTTGTTATTCTCTATAAATCCCTTTGCTATTATATAAGAAAAATAAAGTATATCATTTGAGATGATTGTATATCTGGGTTTAAAATAATATCCTACAGAATTAGTCCCAGCAAATATATCACAGAAAATGTCAGATCCATCTTTTATATTTTCATCAATAACTTTTTTTATGTTTTCTAATAAGTTAACTTTGCTTCCAATAAATCTCATATATTTACATCCTATAACATCCTTGTTATTATAGTTTAAATATAATAAAAAAACAACTTTTTATAATAAAAATTTGATGATTAATAAAAAATTTATTAGAAGCAGGATAAGGAAATAGACTCAAAATCGTTTTTTAGGTGTGAAGAAGCCTTATATAATAAGTATTTCTGATGATTCACCCCTAAAAAGCTAAAGTTTCACTTTTGAGTCATTTCCCCTTATTAGACCAAGTGGGATACCCACTTGTCTTTTTTTTGTCAAAAATATAGCATTGTTATAAGAAAAATGTTATAATAATTATGGACTTTAAATAGTCCATGTGTTTTTCGGTGTTATTCGCTTTTTAGTAAGTAATTATGAGAAAAACGAATAACAATCAATGTTTTATTGATTGTAAAGATATAGATGAAAACACTGCTGTTTTTGATTTTAATTCAAACGAACTAAAATTAGGTAAAGTCAATTTAAACTCAAAGCAGATAGAAAAAATATCTTTCCTTCTTGCTCATGATTTAAAAACCTTTGCCGAAACAAACGGCAGCTTTTCAACCTTATCAGCAAATGCAGTTTATACCCATTTGCAAAACAATCAATAAAACGAAAGAGAAGAAGTTGAAATATACTTCTTCTCTTTCAAATATTTTTAGTAAAAGTATACAAATTTTTGAAACATGTGTTATAATCATTACATAAGGATATAAAATTATGAATAATCAACAAATTAAAAAGATACGAATAAAGGGATTTAAATCAATAAAAGATTGTGAATTAAATTTAACAAATATTAATTTGCTTATTGGTAGTAATGGTGCTGGCAAATCCAACTTTATTTCAGTATTCAAAATGCTACAGAATATTATTGAAAAAACTCTTCAAAAATATGTTGGTGTTTCTGGTGGCGCAAATGCTTTAATGTATAATGGAAGAAAATTTACAGACAACGTGCAAGTAGAGTTCTTTTTTGGTACTAATAGTTATGATTTCACCTTGATTCCAACGGATGAAAATAATTTCATTTTTGAAAGTGAGCATTTTAATTATGATGGATATTGGAAACATAATTCATATGTGGGTGGTGGCTACCCCGAATCTAGATGGGATAGAGGTGCCTATAACAAAATAGACCAATATATTAAGCCTATTTTACAACATGAAAAATGGAGAGTTTATCATTTCCACGACACAAGTTCTTCTGCAAGGGTTAAACAAACACATAAAATAACCAACAATGCCGAATTGTTAAATGATGCTGGCAATCTTGCTGCTTTCTTATTTAGATTAAAAAAAGAATATCCTACCAATTATATGCAAATAGTGGAATCAATAAAAATGATTGCTCCTTATTTTAAAGATTTTTACTTAGAATCTTATATAGATAGTGATGATATAATACTAAGATGGCAACAAGTTGGAAGCGATGACACCTTTAATGCAAATCAATTTTCTGATGGCACATTAAGATTTATTTGTTTAGCAACTTTATTTTTGCAACCAAATAACTTACAACCAGAAACCATTATAGTAGACGAACCAGAACTAGGACTACATCCATATGCTATCACACTTTTGTCAGAAATCATTAAAAAAACGGCGACCAAAAAGCAAGTAATATTATCAACACAATCAGTTGATTTATTAAATGAATTCTCAGCAAACCAAATAATAGTTGTTGATAGAAATGAACAACAAGGAACAATTTTTACGAAATATAGTGAGGAAGAATTAAAAGACTGGATATCTGACGATTATTCTATGGGTGATTTGTGGAAAAAGAATATTATTGGAGGACGCCCATAATGATAAATTTATATGTCTATTGTGAAGGGCAAACGGAGGAATCTTTCGTAAAAAATTCTTTAATTCCTCACTTTATCCAAAAAAACATAATACTTTGCCCAATCATATGCCGAACAAAAGAAGGTACTAATGGAATATTTAAAGGAGGTCTAACCGATTATAATAAAGCAGTCAAAGAGATAAAAAGATTGTGCAATCAGCACCCCAATGAAAAAGTTACATCTTTTATTGATTATTATGGTTTACACAATATTCCGCAAATAGAATATAATGGGACCGATAAATATCAATTAATTTTGTCCATTGAACAAAAATTTTATGAAGATGTTGACTGTGGAAATTTTATACCATACATTTCTTTACATGAATTCGAAAGTCTTTTGTTTTCTAGACCCGAAGAATTTACTTATTTAAAACCTACAGCTGTATTTAAATTCAAAACAATATTAAGTGAGTTTAATGATAATCCTGAATTAATTAACAACGGAAGAGAAACTGCCCCATCAAAAAGAATTTTAAAAGAAATTGACAACTACTCAAAGGTGCTAGATGGGAATACAATTGCAAAAAGAGTAACATTGTCGGAAATTAGAAAAAAATGTCAACATTTTAATAGGTGGATTACTAATTTAGAAAGTATTGTATTTTAATCCACTTAACCCCAATAAATATTTTTTTGTTAGGATTGGATAGCAAGCTTTCCGCCAATTGAAACTGATAAGAACCCCTTATCAGTTTTTTTGTGCTTATAAAAAAACAAGTAAAATCAAAAAAAATTATAATATTACTTCATAACATGATATAATATATACGTTTATAATTTTAATTAAAATTTAATAAGTTGATGAGAATAGAAAGTTAATTTTAAAAGAGAATGTTGAGACTTAAATAGCAATAATATATTTTTTATTTATTACTATAATACAAAAAAAAGGTATTGAGTGCAATGACAAAAGAAAGAGAAATAGATTTAATTGAAATAAAATGTTATATCGGGAGAATTTAAAGATGATTGGTATATATGATATAAACGACTTTAAAAATATAGATTTTAAAATTAGACTTGAAACATATAAAAAAGTTGGATTTTCATCTATTGGTTTATATATTGATGATAAGTATATGAATAAAAACGAAAATTATGAAAATATAATAAAATTTGCAATAAAAATAGGGCTTCAAGTAAATCAAGTTCATGTTGATTATAAAATATCAAACGAAATATGTGAAAACACACAAAAATATTTAGACTATGTAGAAGAAAAATTGTTATTTTGTAAAAAGTATGAAATAAAAAATATGGTATTACATGCCTCAAAAGGGAGTAATCCCCCAAAAGTAAATGATGATCAATTAAAAAAGTTAATTAGTTTGGCAAAAAGATACCCAGAAGTTAATTTAAGTTTTGAAAATGTTAGAAATAACTACAATCTAGAAAAAATTTTAAACCTTAACCAGCCTAACATAACATTATGTTATGATATTGGTCACGCAAATGCTTATAATTCCTCATATTTATTAAATAAATATAAAAACAAAATATCCTGTGCTCATTTGCATAATAATTATGGAAATGATGATCATAATTTATTGTCTAATGGAAACATTAATTATAGAAAAGTGATAAATATTCTATCATCAATAAATTGTGATTGTTGTTTAGAAGTTTTTCCAGATAAAAATTTCCCACAAACCATGGATTTTTTTGTTAATTTTATAAGTAGAGCTTCCGATGATTACATATGGAGAAATTGGACAATAAGAAAAACAAATTTTAAAAATCATGCCTTGAATTTACAACCTACATATTTTAATCTTATCAAAAATAAGGAGAAAACACTTGAAGGCAGGTTGAATGATGAAAAAAGAAAACATTATGTGAAAAAGGATAAATATGGATAAATTTTTGTTAGTAGTTGATATGCAAAATGGTTTTATAAATAACGACAGTTATAAATCTTTAGTTAATAAAATAAATAGCTTAATTGAAAATTCACATTACGAAACTATCATTTTTACAAAATTTATGAATAGCTAAAAATCTTTATTTGTTTCAAAACTTAATTGGTTAAAACTTTTAACCAAGGAAGAACAAAAAATTGTTGTTAAAAAACCAAACAACAGCATTGTTTTTAAAAAATATACTTATGGAATATCTCAGTCACAAATTAACAAAATTAAAAAGCTTTTAGGAAATTGTAAAGAGATTGATATTTGTGGATTGCAGACAGACGCATGTGTGTACGCAATTGCTTTACAATTATTTGATAATGGAATTTTTCCTAATATTTTAATAAATTATACGGCAACTTCAAGTGATATAAAAAACATAAAAAATATTTTAAAACATAAATTTGGGAAAATAGATGAAAGAGATTAAATTAATTTAATTTTTTATTTATTTTTTAATAATTTTTAATAAAATTAAATTAATATTTTTTATATTATTTAATTATTATAATACAATAAAAAAAGAAGCGGTGCTTCTTTTTTAAATAACAGAAATTTCGTATGCAGATTTTGTTGTTTCATCTATTTTAACTTTTTCGCTTATTCCAAAGCCAGCAACAACAAAAACTTCGCTATCAACTGCTAAAACCGGAAGGTTTTCTCTTTGCCTTAAAGGAATTTTCTTTTGAGATAGATATGTTTTTATTTTTTGTGTTCCACCTCCAAATTTTGTTATGTAATCGCCATCTCTTCTAAAACGCCAAACTGCATCTTTTGGAAGTTTTTTGCCATCAACCAACAAAACATCATCTTTTATTTCTAATGTTGGTGCTTTTTTTATTGTAACTTTACCAAAATTTTCAACTTCAAACGACCCACATTTAAATTTAACGCTTAATATTTTCTTTTCTTTTTGGTCGTTTGTTAAAGTCAAAAAGTCATATTCTTTATGAACATAAACCTGCATCGGTAATTTAATTTTTGCCCCGTTTTGTGCTTCGAGTGCAAAATTTTTAATTATGTCTATATGCTTTTTTTCAACATCTTTATAAACTCCTATTGTTTCAAGCGCTTTAAAAACTAACCTTGAATATAACGATGGAGAATTAAAGAAATATGAACATGGTATTTTAACGGTTTTTTTGTTTTCAATTATCAACAAATCATCTAAAACTTGAGAAGATATATAATCATCATCTTCTTTACATGCTTTTGCAAAAGAATTTAATGCACCAACTGCCCCTGGAAATCTTGTTTGAATTAATGGCAAAACTTTGTTTCTAATAAAATTTCTTTGATATGTGTCTTCAAAATTTGTTTCGTCAACAACATAAGGAATTTCGTTGTCGGTTATGTATTTTATTATTTCATTTTTTCTTGTTTTAAGCATTGGGCGAATAAATATGTTTCTTTTCTCCAATTCCATTCCTCTTGTTCCTGAAATTCCAGAGCCGCGGAATAGATGTAGAAGAATTGTTTCTGCTTGGTCTTCGGCATGATGAGCTAATGCAATTTTATCTACTATTCCTTTTTTTATTAATGATTCAAATACGCCATATCTAGCCTCTCTTGCTGCCGTTTCTATTGATATTCCTTTTTGAGCCGAAATTTCTTTAACATCTATTTTAAATTTATAGGCTCTGATGTGGTTTTTTCTGCAATAGTTTATAACAAACAATGCATCTTGTGCACTTGCTTCTCTTAATGAATGATCAACATGAATTGCAACAACTTCAAAATCCAATTCCTGTTGCAAGTTAGCCATGTATGTTAACAAAGCCATTGAATCTTGACCGCCACTAACAGCAACGCCAATTGTTTCGCCTTTTTTAATTAATTTATTATCTTTAATTGTTTGTAATATATTTTCCATTTTTTACCTCGTTAAAGTTATCTTATATTATAAATAAAAATTATAATATTTCAAGCGTTATTTAGTCATTTTTTTGAAAAAAATGTAATTTTAATGATTTTTGTTAATTTAAATATCTTTTTATTGTTTTCTTTATAAATTTTTACAACCTTTTCGACATTATTCTCTATTTATGTTTATTTTTCGATATTCTTTGCAAAATATTTTTTTTAAAAATATTCTCTTATGAAAGATATTGTGATAACCTTTTAGTGTTGGCATGATAGCCACGCAGGAGGACGGTAAATTGAACGAAAATTTAGATAAAACCAAAATTGTGGTTTCCGATTGTAACGCACAGTTACGCAAAGAAATTGTTAGTGCATTTAAAAGAGATAAAATGTTTGAGGTTGTTGGAGAATCTGGAGAAGGATTTGAAACTCTTGAACTTTTAAAGAAAACAAACCCAGATGTTTTAATTATGGACGTTGTTTTACCTGGAATAGATGGATTTGCTCTTATTGAAAATATAACTAAATCTAATGAGATTATGAAAAAACCAAAAATTGTTATAACCTCTTCTCTTGCTCATGAAGGTTTTATTAACAAAGCAATGCAGTTAGGTGTTAGTTATTTTATGATTAAACCTATAAACGAAACGGTTTTAATTGATAGAGTTAAAGAAATTTGCAACTCATCTAAAAAAGCTGTATCAACAATTTTTTCTGATAACGTTACAATTGAAAATGCTAGCGGAAAATATAAAGCAAAATTAATTGAAGAAAAAATTACTAATATTTTTATAACTGTTGGTATTCCAGCACACATTAAAGGTTATCAATTTTTAAGAGAAGCAATTAAACTTGCTATTGAAAACCCTGAAATTATAAATTCAATTACAAAACAACTTTATCCTGCAATTGCAGAAAAATTTGAAACAAGTGCAAGTAAGGTAGAACGTGCAATACGACATGCAATTGAAGTTGCTTGGAATAGAGGGAAGATTGAAAACATTAACTCTATTTTTGGAATTAGAGTTTACAACAGCAACGAAAAGCCAACAAACGGAGAGTTCATTGCTTTGGTTGCAGACAAAATGTTGATTGAAGGTGCATAAAATTTAACTGTACTTACTATTAATAGATTATTATAAATTAAATATGTTTATAGAAATAAAAAACAGGCAATGCCTGTTATTTATTTTTATCCTCTGCTTCATCTAAGAGCTGATAATATTTATCAAATACCAAAGTTGCAACCTCTTCATCTTTTTCTATTACTAAAATAGAATTTCCTTCTTCATCTTCATCAACTAAAAATACTATTGCTTCATCGTCTGCAACCCCTTCTAATTCATCTATTGGCTTTAAAATTGCATATATTTTTTCGTTGTGAGGAATAACTGCAACTTGTTCAAATTTAATTTCTTTATCATCTTCGTCAAAAAGTGAAATTGGCTCATCATTATTTTCATCTAGCAATATGTCTAAAATATCTAATTCCTCATTTATATTTTTTTCTTCCATTATAATATCCTCCATTTTTTTATTTTTAACAGTTTATCTGTTTAAATAACTTTCTAAAATTAATGCCGCTGCAATTTTATCTATAACCTCTTTTCTTTTTTCTCTTCTGACTTTCGAGCTTATTAAAATTTCTTCGGCTTCAACAGATGTTAATCTTTCATCTACATATTCTATTTCTAAACCTGTTTTTTCTTGCAATTCTTTTCCAAATTGTTGAGTTTTTACTGCTCTATCGCCCATGGTTCCGTCCATATTAAATGGCAAGCCAATAATTATTTTAACTGTTTCTTTTTCTTTTGCTAAATTACTTAAATACTCTAAATCCTGGAAAAGATTTTTTCTCTTATATGTTTCAAACGGACTTGCAATGGTTTGAAGCATATCAGAAAAAGCAATTCCTATTCTAACTTCTCCATAATCTAGCGCCATAACTCTTCCGTTTTTCACATTTTTATTATTACATAAAAAAAACTTTTATGCAAATTTTTCATAAAAGTTTTTTTAATTTAATTTTTATATGTTATCTATTCTTCAATAGGCTTGTTTGCTGGGTTTTGATAAACACCATGCAAACCTTCTATTGATGTTAAAATTGGAGTTTGCCCTGCCTCAATTGTCCAACCATTTGAAGAACTAATTGTAAACCCTAATGTTTCATAAACACTTGAATTTGTTTTGCATTCTTCTTCAGTTAAATATTGAACAACTTGACCGTTGTATGAAATTATTGCACTTGTTTTATTAACAGTTGAATTTTCTGTTTCGCTTGAAGGAGTTGTGTTAATAACAACTTTATTTATTGTTCCAAGTTTTTGATTTGGTCTTGCCCATGATGTTACCCAGTTAACAAAACCTTCTCTT
This sequence comes from uncultured Clostridia bacterium, assembly GCA_944383945.1. GTDB lineage: Bacteria > Bacillota > Clostridia > Christensenellales > UBA1242 > UMGS687. The sequence goes on along the minus strand of CALWRL010000002.1, from coordinate 12,861 downwards.
GTGTTTGTGAACGATTCGTAGTAGTTTTGACCTTCACCAACAAAACTTGCAGCCATGTAGCATTTTTCAATTAATGCTGGATGTCTCATATATACCGAAAGACCTGCAACCTTAGAATTTGCGTCGGCGCCAGAAAGTGTTGCAATTGTGTAGCAATCTACAATCTTTCCACCTGTTTTGCTTGATTCTGTTAATGCCATGTGAACTGCAAACCCGCCAACTTCATGTCCTGTGAACATTCCGTTGTTGTAGCTTTCTGAAACAACTCCTAGCATGTAAGCAGCAAATCCACCAACAGTTCTGTTATTTATTGTTATGTTTGCAAACGATTTTGTTACAGAGCCTGTTTCAGTTATCATTCCTGCAAAACCACCTGCTATTTGATTTCCTGCTTCCATAGAGCCGTTTATGCTTGAACTTAATTCTCCTACGCCAAGGCCAACAGAGCAAAGACTTATTTCACCAGAATTTATTCCTACAAATCCGCCCATATAAACTGAAATTGTTGAATGATCTGAAATATTTACATTTACTATAAAACAATCATTTAAAACGCCTGTGTTATATCCTGCTAATCCGCCTAAATATCTTGTTGCATTTATGTCTGTTGCTGTTTCTGCTGAAATTTTAAAATCTCCAGGTATTTTAATTCCGTCGATTGTTCCGTGGTTAATTCCTGCAATAGCTCCTGCAAATGTTTTGCGTGTTGTGTTTGTGATACTAATGTTATTAACAAATGATAAATCTGTTACTCCCATGTTTGAATCTAATGTGCTAGAAATTGTTCCATAGTTAACACCTGTAAACCCACCATTGTAAATAGCATTTTCAATTGTAAGATCTTTTACAACACAGTTTGTTATTTTCCCGTAGTTAACACCTGCAATAGCGCCTGCATAAACTGAATTTTTAATTGAAATGCCAACAACAGTTAAATTTTTAATTTCTGCATTTGGTCCAACTTGTCCAAACAAACCTGAAAATTCTGTTGCTTCTTCTGCAAGGTTAAGGTTTTTATCTTCGCAGAATGTTATTGTGTGGCCGTTACCATCAAATTTACCGCTAAACATGAATTTCCCGCCGCCAATTGGGTTAAACGCTGTTATGCCTGCAATGTTTGCTAATTCAATGTCTGCTGTTAGTTTATATGATTGTCTTAACCAATATTTTCTTGTTAAATCGCTAATATCTTGCGATGTCATTTTTTTGTAGTATTTAAAGAAATCTTCTTCGCTTGAAATTTCATAAACACTTTGGTCGATTGTTGCTGGAACTTCTAATCCTAAAAAGTTTATTTTTGGAGCTTCGTTTTCATTCATTGTCCAAGGCGAAAGAACCGAACCCATAAGCCATGGCTCACCTGGCATTGTTATAAATGTTTTTGGATTTCTCAATTCTCCTTCTGTAACTCTGGTTGTTGCGTAAGCAACTATTGAACCACCTTCAACAATTATGTTTCCGCTTGTGTAGTAGTAATTTCCTAAAACCCATTGTCCTCTTCCATTTATTGTTCCTGAGAAGTGAACATCTAGTGGAATATGTCCAACAACACCTCTCGAAGTTGTTGTTTTGTTGTCTATTTCAACAATTGCAAGGTTATCTTTAATTATAGGATATATTGTTACGCCTTCAACTTCGTTCTTTCCGTCTATTGCACCAACAATTCCACCTAAATCTACGCAGATTCCTTTTAAAACTGCTTGTTCTCTATTAAATTCAGTAGATTTTTGAGCTATTTCGCTGTTTATGTTAAAGTTAACTTCAGCTTTTGTGTTGTGAATTGTAGAACCTAAAACATATCCTGCAATTCCGCCAAAATCCATAATTGCTAAATCAACAAGTTCTGGATTTATAACATCGGTTATTGTTTCAAGAGTTCCTATTGTTCCTTGGAACGAACTCATTGTTACAACACCTCTATCAACAAGTTTTGTTCCGTCAATATCCTGCCCTGCATAACTGCCAACGCTTGCACCGACTATTCCTCCAACAAATGAATATCCGGTTTTTGCGTCTATTTCGTATGGAGCAGCTAAAATTTTACCATTTCTAACTTCTATTTTTGATATTGTTGACGCTTCGCTTATTCCGGCTACTACTCCAACCGCATCAAAACGACCTGTTAAAGATGGGCTTTCAAAAACAATTGAATCTACAACTGCAAGGTCTGATATCATAGCAAACAACCCAGCAGCTGCATGATTTTGAGTTATTGTCATGTTGTGAATTGTTTTAAGCTCTCCTTGAAGTGTGCCAGAAAAACCGTTTTCACTGCAAAGTGGAACCCATTCTTCTGTTAAGAAAATGTCTTTCTTAATTTGATAGAACGCAGAAGCTGACCAATTAACAGTTTTTCCATTGCCGTAATCTCTAACTCCGCCAATTGCTCTTAAATCTTCCTCTGAAAGAATGTAAATTGGAGTCCCTTCGCTTCCATCACCAACCTTTACGGTGAATTCAAATTTTCCGTTATCTCCATATTTGGTATTTTCTGTTGTTATTGTTAATTTTGTTTCTCCACCAGATAAACCAACTATTTCTCCTGTTTCAATATTAAAAGAAATAATTTCTTGGTTTTCTATTGAATATGCTAATTCTGTTTGTTTTAAATCGTGAGTTATTTCTAACTGAGTTGTTTCTCCTACATTTAAGTAGATTGCATCTAAAGATGAATCTGATGCAGAAACATCTATTATTTCATAATTCTTTACCATATAATAGGTTGTTAGGCCAACAAACAAACAACCCACTAACACAGCAAAATAAACAGCTAATCTTTTCATATTCCTCTCCTTGCAAAAATTATAAAACAAAAACCATTTTCTGTCAATACTTAATTACTAAAAAATACGCTTGTAAAATGTCAAAAAAAGCCTTTTCATTTGTTTAATTGTTTGGAAATATTGGCTTTTTATTATAGAATTATTTTAATTACAAAATTAAAGAGAGGTATTAGCATGAATGAAGAATTAAAAGAATATTTGCTATCTTGTAACGAAGATATGGAAAAAGCAATTTCTTTTTTAAAAAATGAATACGGAACTCTTCGCGCTGGAAGAGCAAATCCTCATATTCTAGACAAAGTTTTCGTAGATTACTATGGAACATTAACTCCAATTAATCAAATGGCAAACATTTCTGTTCCAGAAGCAAGAATGCTTGTTGTTAGCGTTTGGGACGCATCTCAACTTGTTAATGTGTCAAAAGCAATCGCACAAGCAGATTTAGGAGTTAACCCTATAGACGATGGAAAAGTTATTAGATTAATTTTCCCAGCTTTAACAGAAGAAAGAAGAAAAGAAATTGTTAAACAAGCAAAAGCTCTTTGCGAAAATGCAAAAATTTCAATCCGCTCTTGCAGAAGAGATTGTTTAGATATTTTTAAACAATTAAAAAAAGATGGTGAAATTTCCGAAGATGAATATGACAATGTTGAAAAAGAAGTTCAAAAGCTTGTAGACAAATTTAATCAACTTGCAGATGATATTTGCGTTGCTAAAGAAAAAGAAATCATGGAAGTCTAATAAAAGTGTTTAAAAATGAAAAAAATAACTAACATTCCTTCCCACATCGGAATAATTTTAGATGGAAACGGCAGATGGGCAACGAGAAGAGGTCTTTCAAGACTTGAAGGCCACAAGAAAGGCGCTGATGCAATTAGAAAAATGCTTGTTTCTGCTAAAAAGTTTAAAATTAAAGTTGTTTCTGTTTTCGCTTTTTCAACAGAAAATTGGAAACGTAGCAAAGATGAAGTTGATGGAATTTTTAAAATTTTAGAAAATATGATAGATCAATTTGAAAAAAATTTTATAAATAATGGCTATAAATTATCTATCATGGGAGATATAAACAAATTAAACAAATCTCTTCAAGAAAAAATAAAATCTTTAATTGAAAAATCTAAAAACAACAATCAGCTAATTTTTAATGTTGGTTTGAATTATGGCGGGCGTGCGGAAATTGTTAACGCAACAAACCAAATTTTACAAAGCAATTTAAAATATGTTGATGAAAAAGCCTTTGAAAGTTACTTATACACAAAAAATTTGCCACCATTAGATTTTGTTATCAGAACAAGTGGAGAACAGCGAATTTCTAATTTTATGCTTTGGCAAATTGCTTACTCCGAACTTTATTTCCCAAAATATTTTTGGCCAAGTTTTAATGAAAGAAAATTAAAAAAATGCTTAATAGAATTTTCTAAAAGGAAAAGAAGGTTTGGAGCAATTTAACAGGAGAAAAAAATGAAGAAAAGAATTTTAGTTTCAATCATAATGCTTGTAGCGCTTGTTGCCGCTTTTGCCTTTAGATTAATAGACATCTATGGCGCATACATTTTCGATTTATTTATTGGAGCTCTTTGCATATTTTGTTCGCTTGAATTTTCCAAGCTTTTATCAAAAATGGAAAAACCTGTTAGTCAACTAGCATCTGGGTTATATCCTTCCTTTATGTTCGCTGGCCACATGTTTTTCTTTGTTTTTGATCTTGAAATCTATTATTACGCAATCATTCAACTTTCTATTTTAATTTTTGCTTTCCTTGTTACATTTTTAGTTTATTTGTTTTTAAACACAAAGGATATTTTGCTTTACATTAAAGAAAAAAAGCTAAGTCGTTTTAAATTTGCTTTAACAATTTCGTTTAATTCATTGTTAACTTTTATTTATCCTTCGCTTTTCCTTCTTTGTTTAATGATTTTAAACAGAATTGATATGTTTGATAGTAAAAGCATCGCTTTATTTGCTGGAAATTTGGGTTGGATTGTTTTAACTATCGCTTTCCTAATTCCAATTTTAACAGACACCTTTGCTATGCTTGGCGGCAGAGCTTTAAAGGGGCCTAAACTTTGCAAAAAAATTAGCCCTAACAAAACAATTTCTGGAAGTGTTGTTTCAGTTTTATTAACCAGTTTGGTTGTTGGCGCATTATATTTTTGTTTTACTGCAATAACTCCAATTGCTTCAGCTGTTAAAAATTCTAACATTACTCTTTGGAATTTAATAGCTGTTGGATTTGTGGGCTCGATTGTTTGTCAGTTTGGAGATCTTTTTGAATCATTTTTAAAAAGAAAAGCAAATGTTAAAGATAGCGGAAATGTTTTTCCAGGACATGGGGGCTTTTTAGATAGGCTCGATAGCCACATTTTTAATGCTCCATTTGTTCTAATATTCACAATTTTGACCATAATAATATAATTAGGAGAATAAATTGAGTTTAAGTTTTTTAGGTTTTAACGGAATGACCGTTGTTTATATCTTGATAGCAATATTAGTTTTTTTACTAATGATTTTAATTCATGAGCTAGGTCATTATGTTGCTGGAAGAATTTTTAAATTTAAAATAAACGAATTTTCAATTGGCTTTGGAAAAGCAATTTTTCAAAAAACAAATAAACGGGGCGAAAAAATATCCATTCGTCTTTTTCCATTAGGTGGATATTGCGCTTTTGAAGGGGAAACGGGAGAAGATGGTAGCGAAAAGAACCCAGAAGCTTTTATAAATCAAAAGCCATGGAAAAGAATTATTGTTCTTTTTTCTGGTGCATTTTTTAATTTTTTATCAGCAATAATTTTTAGCTTTATTCTTCTTGTTTCGTTTGGTTTTGATATTTACCAAGTTACTTCTCCTTCGTATTTTAGCGATACATTAAAAAAAGGAGATGTAATTTACGAAGTTGATGGTAAGAATGTTAACTTTGCAACAAACGGAACTTTGTCTCAACTTCTTAGCGAAAAAGTTAAAGCTGGCGACTTTGAGTTTGATTTAACCGTTAGAAGATATAACGAAGAAACGAAAAAAAATGAAATGATAACAATAACTGTAACTCTTGGGCAAAAATTTGCAAATGGAGTTAATCCGGAAGATCTTACAGAAGAACAACTTTTAGACACCGAAAATCCAGAAATTTATGCTTTTGACAGCAACGGCAACAAACTATATTCTTTGGGTAGTTTAAGTTTATACCCTCGCCCATTCTTTGAAGCTTTAGGGCAAAGTTTTGTTTTGGCTATTATGATGGCTTGGGCTGTTTTAAAATCACTTTGGTTATTGATTACTTTCCAGCTATCTGTGAAAGATGTTGGGGGCCCAATTGCAACAATAGGCGTTATTGCAACAAGCGCTCAAGCTTCCATTGTAAACTTATTTATTTTGTTGCCTCTTATTGCGGCAAACCTTGCGATGTTTAACCTTTTGCCTTTCCCAGCTCTAGACGGCGCGCAAATAGTTTTTACGGGCGTTGAGTGGATAAGAAAAAAACCAATAAACCCAAAAGTTCAAGGAATAATAAATTTCTGCGGTTTAATTTTCCTTTTAACTTTAGTTGTTGTTTTAGATATTCTGCATTTTGTTCTCTGACCCAAGCCACATTGTGTGGCGCAAAAAATTTTAAAAATATAAAGGCTTTAAGCCTTTTTTATTTGCCTTTTTATATTTTTTATATATCAATTGTTATTGTATTAATTTGTATTTTATAGTATTATTTAAATATGGAATGGATAATTTCAAAAATTGTTGGCAATTTTGGGGAAAACTATTCTTTTTTAAAATTGCTTAAAATTGTTTATAACAGGCAAAAAAAATCTTGTCTTATAACTTTTTTATATCCAGAAGACAAAGATTTATCCGAAGCTGAAAAAAACGAAATTTCAAACTTTGTTGTTTCAACCTTAAACATAAGCGCAAATGTTACAGTTAAATTTAAAAAAAGTTATTTAGATAACGACCTTGTTTTAAAAGCATTGTTTACATTTTTAGATTCAAACTACCCTTCTATAAAAGGTTTTTTAGACAGAAACAGTGCTATTTTAGAAAAAAATTTTAAACAAATTTCAATAACGCTTAATGCCGATTCGGAATTTTTAAATTACATAAACGAGGTTGAATTAAAGGAAAGTTGCAGAGAATATTTAGAAAAGAATTTTTGTAGCGAGTTTTTAATTAATTTTGAAAAAATAAAATTTTCTAAAAATATTACATTACAACCAAAAGAAAAACTAAAATCTTCAACACCTAGGTTTGATGTTGAAATTGTAAAACAAATTTTTGGTGGAGAAATAATTCCAAAGCCTGAGTTTATTAAAAACATCAAATCTGAAAAAAAATCTGTTATACTTGCAGGAAAGATTGAAGGTTTTGAAAAAAAGAGTAAAAAAAAAAAAAAAGGAAAACAAAAGGGAACAACAAAATATTATTATAGTTTCGTTTTAAATGATTCAACTGCAAAACTAGAAACAAGATATTTTTCAACAAAAACAAATTTAATTAAAATGGATTCCTTAAAAGATGGTTTAGAAGTTCTAATTTTAGGAGATGTTGAAGAATTTAATCAACGACTTACCTTTTATGTTAAATCAATTTCTCTTTGTTTGCTTCCAGAAAAAATTGAACTTAAAAGAGCAGTTTCAAAAGACATGGAAGTTGTTTCTGTTACTCCTTATTCAATTTTAACACAAGAAAATTTATTTAAAAAAGAGGCTGTCTATTCCCCAGAAATTTTAGAGAAATCATATGTTGTTTTTGATGTTGAAACAACAGGTTTAAACTATGAAGAAGATGAGCTTTTGGAAATTGGCGCTGTTAAAATTGAAAATGGAAAAATTGTTTCAAAATTTGCTTCTTTAATTAAACCCAAAAATCCAATTCCTGCTTCCGCAACATTAATTAATAACATAACAGATAAAATGGTTGAAAACTCCCCTTCTGTTGAACCAGTTATCAGAGATTTTTATAGGTACACCAGAAATTGCATTCTTGTTGGCTACAATGTTTCTTTCGACCAAAAATTTGTTATGCAAGCCGCAAAAAAAGAAGGTTTATTATTTGATAACGAGTTTTTAGATTTAATGCCAATAGCGAAAAGCAAATTAAGACTTACGAGATACAAATTAATTGATGTTGTTAAAAGGCTTGAAATTACTTTAGATGGCGCTCACAGAGCTTATGCCGACGCATTAGCAACAGCAGAAGCCTTTTTAAAACTAAACTCGAAAGAGTTTTTATGATTGTATGGAACCAAAGCAAAATTACATAAATAAAAAACGAGCAAATGCTCGTTTTTTATTCAACATCTATATTCACTTGTTCAAAATAAATTATCTTTTCATCTTTTTCAAAAGGTTCAACTATTTCTGAATTTTGTTGTTTTAAAACTTCTTCGTCAACTTTTAAGTCTTTTGCAACATCCCAGAATGTTTTACCTTCGCTTGCAAAATAAATTTCTAACGCCCCATCTCTTTCTGGAATTGCTTTTCCTATTTCTGCCGAACTTACAACAGCATTTTCAACTTCTTTTAAAATGTATGCTTGTGTTCTTATTTTGCCGTCAACATAAACATCTCGCCCGCGCTTAACAACTGCATCAATTTCTATTACATTGTCTACTGTTTCAATAGATGTTCCTTCGGTTGCTAATTTTTCGTTGTAGTTGTATGGAATTTCTATTGATACGGAATCTACTTTTTCTTGTTCGTCATTTAAGTAAATTATATTAAGATGAACAATTCCTTTTGTTTGAACTTCTCCATTTTCAAAAACTGTTTCATTTTTTGTTAAGTATGCTCCGTCAACAGCAAGTATTTTATCAATCCTTAATGCTTGCTCGTCTAAAGATATGCTTCCATCAATTTTGCTATCGAAGGTTTCCATTCCAACAATTTCGTTTGATAAAAAAGCTTCTGTTGTTAAATTTAATTCGTTTTGCGTTGAATAAGCATCCACTGCTATCACTGCACTTTCTCCATTAAATACATCATAGCAAATTTTAACCGGCACAGTAACTTCAACTGTTTTGTTTTCGGCATCTATGTTTTCATCAATTTCTCTTCCAACAACAAAACTGTTTGCCATAACTATCGAATCTTTGTTTATTGATTCATCTTCAACTTCTTCTCTGAAACTATCTTTGTTTAATAATGAAACCAAAACCGGACGTTCTTCTTGTGTTGAGTATAAAATTTTTGTTATGATGTCTCCTTCAAAAACAACAATTCCATCTAATGGTGTTACTTTATTTATTATTGAGCAACTTGTTGTGTTAAGAATTCTGTTAACAGGAAATTTTGTTTCAAAAACACTGCTTTGTTCGAATCCAACACAATTTCTTTTTTTATGTTCAAAAAGTTTTGTTTCTGCTTGTTTAACGTAAATGTTTTCGTCTTCGCTTGTTAACAAAGCAATTTCCTGATTCTTTATAATGGTATAAGTATTCTCCAGAGTTATTTTTACCTTAATAGAATTGCCATTTGCATTTTCTATTGAAATGTCCAAAACATTTGGCAAAATTTTAACGATTGAAGAAGGATCGAATGAAAGATTCTCAAATTTGCCAGAAAAATCTTGACACACTTTGTAGTTTGAAACATTTCCATCTTCAAGCATATAAACAATGTTTATACATGCTTGACCGTTAAATGAAAGTTCTCCCAAAAGCGCCTCGTATTTTTCAACAACAACACTTGCGCTAGCCGAAAGAATTTTTGAAATATTTTCTTCTGGAAGCGTTACAAGAAACTCTAAATTTTCTTGCTTTGCTCCAACTTTTAACTCTCTAACTGCCTCTGCTTTTGTTTGGCTTGCGCTATTCTCCATATCAAATTCCCTCCGAAATAAAGTTATTATATAAAATGAACAACTTTTTAAAAATATGACAACTTTTTAAAATAAAATGTTTTTTTGTTTTTTTTCATCATATTGCTACCTTTTTTTTATAAATATATATAAAGGAGTTTTTATGGATAATAAATTAATCTTATTAAATCAAACTTGTTTAACACTTACAGGAATTAAAAAGGCAATAACATTAAACGAAACCTCATTGCATTTGGAACTTGAAAATAATTCCGTTCAAATATTAGGAAGTAATATGGAAGTTAAAAAATTAGATGTTGAGGCGGGCGTTTTAGAAGTTGTTGGAACAATTTCTCAAATTAAATATGTTTCTGCAAAAGAAAAACTTAGTGTGCTTAAAAGAATTTTTAAATAGGAGAAAAGATGCTTTTATACGAAACGCTTTCCCAGCCCTTAACCTTTTTTCTAATTTTTCTTGTTGGTTTTGGTTGTGGCTTTATTACCGACATCAGAAACTACATATCTTTTCTTTGCAATAAAAACAAAATCTTAAATTTTATTTTAGATATTTTGGTTTCAGTAATTTGTTGTTTTGTTTTTTTTGCTTGTGTTTTGGCATTTAACTTTGGAGAACTTAGATTTTTCTTAATTCTTTCTTTTGTTATGGGAATATTTTTGCAAAGAATTTCTATTGGAACAATAATTGCAAAAGTTTCGAAAGTATGCTATAATTTTTTTAGAAATTTAATTTCTAAGGTTAATTATGGAAAACAAAAGAAAAAGAAAGAAAATTCTAATAGCTAAAATTTTAACTGTAACATCGTTGTTGCTTTTTTTAACTCTATTTAGCATTGTTATTTGGCAAACAGTTAAAATTAACAATCTTAACAATGATATAAACAAAATTAATGAAGAATACCAATCAGAAACAGAGGTAAAAGAATGAACGGAACAATTATTGTTATAGAAGGGACCGATGGCAGCGGTAAAAAAACTCAAACTGAAATGCTTTTAAACAAACTAAAACAAAATGGTTATGATGCGATTTCTCATAGTTTTCCTTCGTATGATAGCCCTTCCTCTGCACCTGTAAAAATGTATCTTTCTGGTCAACTAGGAAAAACAGCAGAAAGCGTTAGCGCAAAACAAGCATCTATTTTGTTTGCAGCAGATAGAGTTGCAACATTCTTGAATGAAGAAAACGGAATTAAAAGTTTTTACGAAAACGGCGGAATTGTTGTTTTAGACAGATATGTTTACTCTAATATGATTCATCAAGCCTGCAAAATTAATGATTCCGAAAAAATAACAGATTTTTTAAATTGGCTGACAAAACTGGAATTTGAAGACCTTCTTTTGCCAAAAGCAAATTTAATATTCTTTTTAGATATGCCAACAAAAAAGAGCAAGGCGCTAGCCAATGCTCGCCAAACTCTTAAAGCGGGAACAGCCGAAGATATTCACGAAAAAGACGAAGCATATTTAGAAAAATCCTACGAAACTGCAAAAAGCGTTGCAACTAATTATGGTTGGACTCAAATAAAATGTTTAAATGATAAAGATGAAATAAAAACCATTGACGAAATTTCTGATGAAATTTTTAATATTGTTAAAAACTTTTTAGAAAATAAAAAACCGGCTAACTGATTGCCGGTTTTTTTGTTCAAACTAACCTCTTTGGCTGTTTGAACTTTTGGAGCTTGATGAGCAATTTTTTGCGCTTGAAGTTGAAGATTTTGCAGCCTCAACGTTTGAACGAGCGCTTTTGTTTGCTGATGAAGATTTTGAATTTCTTCCCGCATTTTTCTTGCCAAACATTATCACACCTCCCAATTAGTCAAAGGATTTCCTTTGCCAATTTTAGTTTGCCCCAAATTTATAAAATAATACTAAATATTATTATTTAATAAATCTATTAAATTGTCTAACTGGTTTATGATGTTTAAATAAGCATTTTTAATTTTCGCAGAAAGTGTTATGCCGTCAATGTTTTCATAATTTTTAAGACTCTCTAAAATTGTTTCTGTTTGTGAATAAGTGTTTTTAATCATTTGATAATAAATTCCGTCAACAGATGTTTCGCCTTTATTTGTTTTTTCTAGCATGGATTCCAAGTTGCCTTTAACGGCTATAATTTCAATTTTTGCTTTTGTTTCGTCAAAAGCTTCTGTGTCCAAAGAAACTGAAATATCATATAACATTACATAAGTTGTTTTTAGTTGAGACAACGCCTGCAAAAACGATTTTTTTTGCTGTTCAGAACTAACATCTTTTAACTGTGGCTTTGAAATTTCAATTGTAATAATTTTGCTTGAAATTCCGCTTTCCGCAAGATTTTGTTGAACTAGCTTTGCATCGTTTTCTTTTTCGTAGGCAGATGCTAAAACATGGTAGATGTTGTCGTCTTTAAAAACAAATCCTCCGCCACCTTTTTTCAAAGACTCTTCGGCTTTCGAAGTTGCTTGAGAACTTGAAGTGTATTCACCAAGAGAAATACAATAAATTTTAAAATCACTAAATGAATTAGTTATTGTTGCTCCACCGCTAACCGTAATTGCAGAAGAAAGCAGGCTTGCAATAACAACGCTTAATGCAACGCACACAACAGAAAATATTAAAACAAAAATTTTATTCGCCGTTTTCTTCATATCTTTTTGGCAGAGTTGCTTGAAATTTACAATCTCTTTATGTAATTTATGAAGTTAAAGTTAAAACTATGAAAATATTACAAAAAATTTTAAATTAGGAGTATTTTATGAAAATTAAACCTCTTTTCGACAGAATTGTAATTGAACAATGCAAGGCAAAAGAAGAAAGTAGTGGCGGAATTTTGCTTCCGTCTTCAACCCAAGAAAAGCCTCAAATGGCAAGGGTTGTTTATGTTCCAGATGAAAACAATAAACTTCCCGACACTAAAATTTTTGTTAAGGAGGGCGATTTAATTTTTTATTCAAAATATTCTGGAATTGAATACAAGTTTAAAGATAGAGTTTTAACAATTATACGACAAACGGATATATTAGCAATTTTGGAGGAATAGATATGAGCAAAAAAGTGTTACACGGAGTTGATGCGCGCTCGGCGCTGGAAGAGGGAGTTAACATTGTGGCAAATGCAGTTAAAGTTACCCTTGGCCCAAAAGGAAGAAATGTTGTTTTAGAAAAGCAATTTGCAATACCTCTTATAACCAACGATGGTGTTTCAATTGCAAAAGAAATTGAAATTGAAAATCCTTTTGTTAATATGGGAGCTCAATTAATAAAAGAAGCAAGCATAAAAACAAATGATGTT
>CALWRL010000001.1 GCA_944383945.1 uncultured Clostridia bacterium | reverse complement strand
TATTTCATAAAATATTTTATAATTTAATTAAAAGCAGTTTAAGTTAAATAAGATAAGAAATATAATTAGATATTCTCATAATTAATCCATTAAAGTATTAATATATTCTAATTATTATTTTTTATAAAGTTCTTCTTTTTAATCTTCTGGCTATTATTTTATATCATATTTCTTCATATTTTTAGTTTATTATTCTTTAAACATATTTTCTTACCCAGATTATTTCATTAGTTCTTTATTATAATTTTTTCGTCAGCGGAAAGATATGCAAATCCTAAGTTGTTGCCTTCAAATTCCCCTAATGCAATATAGTTAATTGCATCTTCATCGAAGTGTTTAACTTCGCTTGCATAAAATGTTTTTCCGTCCAATGTGTTTGAATATATATTAAAATCTGAAATTGAACCTTCTGCAAAAAGATTGTTTCTTGTGTAGAAAATTCTTCCTGATACTAACGAATTTAATGTTACTGAAATTCTTTCTTCGTTTAATAATTCTGTTACTTTTCCTGTTTCAATTTCTGCTTTATATAAAATGTTTCCCATTTTTATACTACCTTGGCTTTCTTTGTCAACCGTGTAGTAAACAAAGCATTCAATTGCACTTGGATTTTCAGAAGATTCGAAAACAGTTGTTCTTTGTGGAAGAATTGCCCCTGTTACATCGCTTGCCATTGTTGTTGAATTTCCATTTTCATCAACCTTTATTATATCGCTGCCTGTGTAAATTAAAAGGTAAACTTTTTCGTTTATCATTGTCATTGAAAATTTACCGCCGGAAAATTCTTCTGTTTGGTAAAATTTTTGTAAGTTTGAACCATCTAAATTACATGAGTAAAAAGTTATTAAATCGTATCTCACCCCAGAACTGTCTTTGTCTGTTGTTGGTGATGCAAAATATATTTTGTCTTTGAAAATATACAACCCGCTGTTTTCAAAACCAACAGTTTTAGAAACCATTAACTTAACTTCGGTTAAAACAGGTGTTTCAACATCTGAAATTATTTCTGTTGTCATCTTTGCACGATATAAACCTGTTTCAATAACAGTTCCTAATTCGTTTGTTATTGATGACCCTAAAGAAGAGGATTTAATGTAAGAATCTGTGAAATAAACATAATCGCCTTTAGTAACAATAAAGCCACCATTTCCATAAATTTTATCTGTGTAAGCAGGGCCTCCGTTTAAAACTATTTCACGAGAACCGCAGCCGGCAAACAAAAACCCCACAACTATTAAACATAACGCCAAAGCACAAGAAATAAATCTTTTCATTCTATCCACCTTTTATTATTTATTTTAAAGCAAAAACATATTAGCATTAATAAAAAAAGATGTCAAACAAATGATAATTAATTTACATAATTATCAACAAACGAAAAAACAACTTTTTCATATTGGTAAGGATTGGTTGCATAACTTTTTATGTGGTCAGCATTTTCAACAAGATACAACTTGCAATTTTTTTTATTTGAAGCTTCAAACATTTCCACGCTCATTGATGAAGGAACAAATTTGTCGGATTTTCCATGAATAAAAAGCAAAGGAAGAGATGCTTTTTTAACGCTGTCAATAGGGCTTGCTTTTTTTAGATTGCATTTATTAAAAATTATTGAAAAAAAGTTTGCAACAGGCAAAAACATAAAAGGTGGCAAAAAAGTTCTTTTTGATATTGTATGTTTCATTTCCTTGTATGCGTTTGAATATGCGCTGTCAGAAACAACACATTTCACATTTTTTGGCAAATTTTGTTCGCTACACATTAAAACAGTTGCTCCGCCCATAGATTCCCCAAAAAGAACAATTTGGCAATCTTTGCCAAACCAATCAACACTTTTTAAAATTAATTGAAACAAATGATTTTTTTCAATAAAACCCATAGTAATTTTGCTGCCCGTGCTATTGCCATGAGACATAAGGTCTGGTGCAACAATGTTATAGCCTTTTTCATAAAACATTTTAGCCCAAGGGCTAACATCTTTAAAATTTCCAAAATAGCCATGAACAAGTATTGCAACTTTTTTTGATGAGTCGTTTTTTATTGTTGTTACAGAAATGTTTTCATTTTTTATTTTAAAATTGATGTTTTCGCAAGGAACTGTTTCCCACCACTTATAATCTATTTTATAACTAGCTAGTTCCGATTGGAATTTTTTGTTTATAACTTTTCCTGCAATTCCTTTTCTTCTTAATGAAACAAAGTAGGCGAAAAAGCCGCATGAAACAAAAATAATAAAAAAACCAATTAAAGCACAGAAACATGCAATAATAATATCTAAAGCGCTCATATAACCTTCTTTATAATTTATCTCTTAAAAAAATAAAGTCGAATTCGACTTTATAAAACAGGATATAAATTTGTTGTTAAAGGACCAACAAAACAAATTAAGAATAAAGAAACAATGCTTAAAACAAAATGAACACTAAAACTAAAATGTTTTTGTTTAACCATTTTTACAATTTCAACAATTAAACCAGCAAAGCCTAACATGAACCCAAAAACAAAGAAAATTGCAACAGCAATAAAAGCTCCTTTTGTTTTTGCAACTAAAGTTGTTAAACCTAAAATCAATGTTAAAAATATTGAACAAATAGATAGGAATAAAGAAACATTATTTAATGAAAACAATTCTTTAAAAAAGCTGTTAAAACAACATTGTTTCTTTTCTTTGTAAATGGTTTCTTTCTTTTCTTGTTTTGGCATTGGCTCAAATTCTTCATCTTCGCCAAATATTTCGTATTCGCTCATTCAACCCCTCCATTTTTTATTAGAATTTACTTTAAACTTCATACTCTCCCATAAATTGCCCCCATTAATTTTTAGTTAAGTTAAGATGAATCTAAGAAAGATTTTAATAAAAAACTCTTAAAAAATCAACTAAAATTGCAATTTGCAAAAATTGTTATTATAAATTAGTATGAAATATTCCAAAAAATGGTTAAAAAGTTGAAAAACTAACAAAAATAGACTATGCACCAGATATTTTTTCTATTTCAACATCGCCGCACAAAACATCAAAATAAGAAAAAGTTTGAACATCTAATTGATTTGTCGCATTTACTTTAACCGTAAAAACGCTAGGATAAATACAATCAATAACAGCGTTAAAGTAATCCATTTTTTTTCTTCCTCTATTAATTGCCATAGAAATATTTTCACCTTTAAGGTCTTTAATTCTTTGTTTTACCTCGTCTAAAGTTATAGTTTTTTTTCTCATAAACAACCTCTGTTTGAAATTATTTCCATAAAATCTATAATTTAGACAAAAAAAGTTTAAACAACAAAAAATGATAAAATTGAAACGCCTATTAAATATATAGAAAACCAATAATATTTTGCCTTTTCAACAATTTTTAGCATCAATTTAATAGAAACAATTCCAATTAAAAAAGCAGAAATAAACGAAACTAATATCGGCGCAATCATGCTAGGAGAAGAAATTGAACTTAAATCGCCAGAAATAATTTCCCACAGCATTGAAGCTAAGATAATTGGTATACTCATTAAAAATGAAAACTTTGCAACAGTTTCTCTTTCTTCCCCTGCTAATAGCCCTGCGCAAATTGTTGAGCCTGAACGAGAAATTCCAGGTAAAACAGCAACGCCTTGTGCAATTCCCATTATTATTGGTGTTCGCCTGTTGTTTTTAAATTCGTTTGTTTTTATAAATGTTTTTTTAGATTTGTTTTTTTCACCTATCAAATATGTTATAAAAAGCAAAACAGCTGTAAACAAAAAGCAATAAGGTAAAAGCTTAGCGCTTGTGAAAGAATCTTCTAGCAAACCTTTTGTTAAAAGAACTATAATAACGGTTGGAATTGTTGCAATATATAAGTTGATTGCCATTTTTGAAAATGGCCTTTTAACAATTTCCCAAACTTCTTTTCGCAAAACAAAGATAACAGCAAATAATGTTGCTAGATGCAATAATATTGCTAAAATCAAAGTGTTTTCCTCGATTCCAAAAATTTTATTTAACAAAGTTAAATGCCCGCTACTCGAAACAGGTAAAAACTCTGTTAAGCCTTGAACAACACCTAAAATTAAAGCAACCCAGATTGTCATTTCCCTTGCTTTTTTCTCCTTTTTATTATATTCTATGTTTACATTAAAATTTTATTTGTTAAGTTTTAATATATTTTTATTTAATTTGAATATGGAGAGTAAAAAAATATGAAAATAGGCGTTGTAGGACTTCCAAATGTTGGCAAAAGCACATTGTTTAATGCAATAACAAATGCAGGCGCGGAAAGTGCGAATTATCCGTTCTGCACTATTGAACCGAATGTTGGAGTTGTTGATGTTCCAGATTACAGATTAAACGAACTTGCAAAGCTATATAACACAAACAAAATAATTCCAGCTTCAATCGAATTTGTAGATATTGCAGGTTTGGTTGAAGGAGCAAGCAAGGGTGAAGGCCTTGGAAATAAGTTTTTAAGCCATATAAGAGAAGTTGATGCAATTGTTCATGTTGTTAGATGTTTTGAAAACGACAAAATAATTCATGTTAATGGAAGTATTAATCCGAAAAGAGATATTGAAGTTATAAACTTAGAGTTGGTTTTAGCCGACTTGGAAACGGTCAACAAAAGATTTGAAAAAGCATCTAAGCTATTAAAAGTTGGTGAAAAAGGGGCAAAAGAAGAATTTGAAGTTTTGCAAAAAATAAAACCAGCATTAGAACAGGGAATAAGCGCAAGAACAGTTGAGCTTTCAAAAGACCAAAAACAAATTTTAAATTCATTCTTTCTCCTTTCTTCAAAACCTATAATTTATGTTGCAAACATTGCAGAAGATGAAATTGGCAAGCCAGACAATCAATTTGTTATGCAAGTTAAAGAGATTGCTCAAAGTGAAGGAGCTGAGGTTATTGCTCTTTCCGCAAAAATTGAAGAAGAATTAATTGCTCTTCCTAGTGATGAAAGAGAATTGTTTAAAGAAGAATTAGGAATTGTTGAAAGCGGACTAGAAAAACTTGTTTCAGCAAGCTACAACCTTTTAGGACTTATGAGTTTTTTAACTGCTGGGGAAAAGGAAGTTAGAGCGTGGACAATTAAAAAAGGTTCTAAAGCCCCACAGGCGGCGGGTAAGATTCACACCGATTTTGAAAAAGGCTTTATCAAGGCAGAAGTTGTTAAATACAACGATTTAATTGAATGTGGTTCTTATGTTGCAGCAAAAGAAAAAGGAAAAGTTAGAATTGAGGGGAAAGAATATATTGTTCAAGACGGAGATATAATGCTTTTTAGATTTAATGTGTAAAAAAATCGCTTGCAATGTGATTTTTAATGTGATAAAATTGCAACACAAGCGAATAAATGGAGAGGTGTCAGAGTGGTCGAATGTGCACGCTTGGAAAGCGTGTGTTGTGAAAGCAACCGCGGGTTCGAATCCCGCCCTCTCCGCCAACAAAAAAGTAAGTCGAGTTCTGACTTATTTTTTTATATATTGAATTCTACTTTTGATTATGATATTATGAAATTTATAAGGAGCAATTTATGGGAAAGATAATTTTAACTTCAAACGGAATAGACAGTAATGAAATTTATAATTTATTCAAAAGTTTTATTAAGGATGATTTTAAAATAGCGATTATTACAACAGCCAAAGATGAGAAAGAAAATGCCAATGGCCCACAAAAAGCTAAAAGAATTTTTCTTAAAATGGGTGCTAAGACTATAGACTTTATTGATTTAGAATATGATGACCCAAAATTATTATTTCAATATAATTTGGTGTATTTAGACGGTGGAAGTCCTTTTAGATTAATGTATTGGATACGACAAAGTAAAAGCGAAGGTGTTTTCAAAAAATTATTAAAAGAAAACACATTTATAGCAGGTCGTTCTGCTGGGTCTATGGTATGTGGAGAAAATTTTTCTATTTGTAATTATTTAACTCCTGAAATGAATACTTTAAAAATAACTGACTTTACTGGTATGGGATTATGCAAAATAAATATCTGCCCACATTGTAATAATTTCCCTAAAATGTATGAGAATTGTGAAAATAAACTACTGGAATGTCAATCCGATAATGATATTTTTATTACCAAATTAAATGATGGACAAGCAATTTTAATAGACAATTCTACTGTTACAAAAATTGAAGGTAAGGTTTTAGAAATGTAATTTTTTAAAATTTTGTAAAAATAATATTTATTAAAATAGCGATAAGAAATGAACTCAAAATCGTTTTTAGGAGTGAAAAAGCCTTATAAAATAAGGATTTTTAATGATTAACTTCAAAAAACTAAAGTTTCACTTTTATGTCAGTTTCCCTTATTAGACCAAGTTGGATGCCAACTTGTTTTTTTGTATTGCAATTCTCTTATTACATATTATAGATTGTTGACATTTTTGTTTTATATTTGCTAAAATATTTTTAAAGGTGGCATATGGCAAAATATAGTGAAAAAAATTTTAAAGTAAACGAGATGCACTGCAACAAAATTGAAGATTTGATAAATGACGATGAAGAAGTTTTATGGAAAGGTAATCCAAAAAAATCTGCTTTTATTTTTTCAAAAATTTTTAATTTTCTTCCATTTGCTTTATTATGGGTGTTATTTGATGGTTTCTTTATTTATGGAATGATAGCAACAGGAACGATGGATCAACTAAGTACATATTTAATAGTTTTTTTTGCGTTATTCTTTTTAATTCATTTGGCACCATTTTGGATTTGGCTAAGCAATGTTTTAACGGCATTTGCTCAATATAAAAATATAGAGTATGCTTTAACTAGCAAAAGAATTATAATTAGAACGGGAATAATTATTGATATTAAAAATATATATTATGCAGATATTCAATCTGTTAATGTTAAAGTTGGCTTGATTGATAGAATGTTTAAAGTTGGAGATGTTTATATAACAAGCAAGCTAGAAAAGGCTGTGCTTTTAGATATTGAAGATCCGTATAGAATTCTTAACATTTTGCAAAAAATAGTTAATGACATAAAAACAGATATTTACTACCCTAACGATTTGCGTCCAAAAGAAAACAAAGGATATAAAACTAAATATATTGGGGAAGTAAAAGGAAAAGATAAAAATTAAAAAATCTCATATAAAAAAGTTAAGTTTAAAATTAATTTACCAAAATTTAAGAGATAAAAGTAAAATTAGCATTTTGCAAAATGCTAATTTTTTTACAGCAACATTTTTTTAAGATTTCAAGCCATAGCCTCCGGTTATTGGGTCTTTAAAAAGAAAAATTTGCGGAGGGTTTATTGTAAATGTTAAATAGCAAACAAGTATTATCAAAATTCCAATTATGCCGATAATGTTAAACCACTTGTTTAATTTTTTTTGTTGAAGAATTAAAAAGCAAAAGAGCCATGCAATTGAAACGGAAATTAAAAATGTTATTATATCAACAACAAGAATTGATGAACCAGATATTGCTGTGTATCCATAAAAAACTAAAGGAATTAAAATTATTGGGGTTAGCAATGTGATAAACATTGCAAAAATGTAGTTTGGGCTTTTCATAAAAAAACTTCCAAAAATAAAAAATATAAACGTTGGAAAAATTGAAAGTTTTAGATGTTCCCATGTGCTTTCATTTGCTGGAAATAGAAATCCAACAATTTCATTATAACCGCTCCACTCATAAAAGAAATGTGACAGTGCTCCAAAAACCAAAACAAAGCCTAAACCAACACAGCTAAATATTATGTTCTTCTTTAAATTACTCATATTATTAATGATAATCAAGAATTCAAATTTTTATACTAATTTTATGATAGTGTATATAAAATGCAATTTTAATATGTTATTTTCAATTTAAAAATTAAAAAAAACTTCTAAATAGGTTGAAATTTGTCGAAATATTGTTATAATCATAAAGATGATTAAAAGAAAAAAATTATTAATTTTAGTAATAACAAGTTTGCTAATTCTTGGGTTGGCAGTTTTGTTTCATTTTATTTTTTTCGATGGCAATATATCTTCTGCTGAAAACGATAAAACGGAATCTGAAATTAAGCCAGGCGATGGAAGTGGGCTTGAAGAAATTGAAGA
This sequence comes from uncultured Clostridia bacterium, assembly GCA_944383945.1. Classification (GTDB taxonomy): domain Bacteria; phylum Bacillota; class Clostridia; order Christensenellales; family UBA1242; genus UMGS687. The sequence continues at coordinate 24,516 of CALWRL010000001.1, read as the reverse complement.
AATTTATGAAAAGGAAGAAAATGTTGTTCTTGCTTTAAACAATGACGGGTTTGTTTTCAAAATTCCTTTTAAAGAAGGTGAAATTGATTTAGAAATTTTTGATGAAAACATTATTAAACTTGAAAATTACATTGATGATGGATCGAAAATTTTAACTCCTCTATCTTTAGGAGAAACAAAACTTAAAGTATCTGCAAAAGAAAGTAAAAAAGTTACAATTAAAATTTACAACATAATGGTTGTTTCATATGATAAAGAATTAGAAATATTGATTAACGGTTCTAACGAAATAAACAATTTAATGGCAGGAACAAAAGCAGACGGAACATATCAAATTTACGAAGCAACTGTAAAATCATGTCGAATGTTGTCGGATAGTGAACTAGTTGTTAATAAATCTGATAATATAAAAATTGTGGAAAACTCTTTAAAAATTTTAAAGCAAGAAAATGGCGGAAGTTGGGTTTCGTTTTTATTTTATGTAACTGAGGGGGATGCTGCAAGCTTGCAAATTGAAGTTAAAAACAATTTTTTTAATTATAAAGAACCAACAATTTGCGAAAAAGCATTTGCAGCCAGACAATATGTTAAAGAAATAAACTACACTATTTCAAGCCAGGGTAATTCGCCGATATTAGAAACAGATAGTTATGTTCTTTATTCAAGCGTTCCAAATTTTGAAGAGCAAATGAACTTAGATGGTTATTACACATTTTACGATATCCAAATAGACAAGAACATTTTTTCAATTACAAGCAATTCTTCTTTGTTAAAAATTGAAGAAACAGATGATGGATATTCTATAAAAGCAAACCAAACTGGAATTGCAACATTAACAATTCAAGCAAAAGATGGATCGGGTGTTATTGAAAATCTTACAATTTTAATTAAAGAAGTTAAAGCTGAAAGAGTTAATTTAAAAACAGAACAACAAGAACTTTCTTTTAGTAACGATGAGTTTATTGCTTTCTTAAAAGGGATTGGAAGCATTGAAATTAATTTGGAAAATGGAATAAAAAGGGTTGTTTTGTCAAAATTTCCAATTTACAGCACAATTGATTTTGAAATTTTGCCAATTCAGGGCATTTCTGTTTCCTTAGAAATTAAAGAAGATGGCGAAAACTATATAATTGATTTTGTTGCAAAGAACAAAGGAACGTCATCATTTATTGTTAAATTTGAAAACCAAGAAATAACACAATTTTCTGTAAATGTTATAGAACAAACATATCAAATAAAAATATATGAGCAAGTTAGTGATTTAAATTCGGAGATTATAGGCGATGTTTATGAAACAAACAAAACATCGTTTAACTTATATTTAAAGTTGTTTGTCAACAATGAAGTTGATAACAACATAATTTTTAATGTTGCATGCGAAAACGAAAATGTTATTTACGATAAATTGGCATACGGTAGAGTTTTTATTAAATTTCAGGAAAAAGGGGAATATTTGTTTACATTCACAAACGAAGAATATGGAATAACAAAGTCGTTGTTGATTGTTGTAAAATAAAGGAAGTAAAATGGAAGAAAAAACAATTTGCGCAATATCTACCCCGCTTGGCAATAGTGCAATCAGTATAATAAGAATTAGCGGAGATAAAAGCTTAGAAATAGCAAAAAAATATTTTGTTAGCAAGTCGCTTGATTATAATTTTATTGAGCCTAGAAAGATGTATTTAGGAGTTTTTTCCAACCAAGACATAGAAGAAAAATGCATGATGGTGTATTTTAAGGCACCTTATTCATATACAGGAGAAGACATTGTTGAGTTTCAAATTCACGGCGGCGAATACTTGGCAAAAAAAGTTCTTGAAATAATAGCTGGAAACTGCTCTCTTGCATCACCAGGGGAATTTACAAAAAGAGCCTTTTTTAACGGGAAAATTTCGCTTGATGAAGCAGAGGGAATAATAGATGTTATAAACGCAGAAAGTCAGGCAGAGCTTAAAAGTGCATACAACTTATCAAGCGGAAGATTTAATAAACAAATAGTGGAATTTCAAAACATGTTAAAAAATATTTTAGCAAGAATTGAGGTTGCGTTGGATTATCCCGAACATGATGAAGAGTTAATAACAACAAATCAAGCAAAAGAAGCTTTAAAAGAAATTTCGAACAAATTACATGAGTTGATAACAAATTCTAACAGTGGTGAAAGATTAAAGTCTGGCGTTAATATTGCGATTGTTGGAAGTCCAAATGTTGGAAAATCTAGTTTGTTAAATTCTATTTTGGGAAAAGAAAGAGCAATTGTTAGTTCGGTTGCGGGAACAACAAGAGATACAATTTGTGAAACAATTATTTATAAAGGCATAAAATTTAATTTCACAGACACGGCGGGAATTAGAAATCAAGGCGACGAAATCGAAAAAATTGGAATTGAAAAAGCTAAAAAAGAAATTGAATTAGCCGATTTAATTCTATTTGTTGTAGACTTATCTAGGGACATGAACGATGAAGAAATAAGGCTTTTAAATTCACTGGAAAAAGACAAAACTATAGTTGTTTTAAATAAAAAAGATATAGCAAAAGAAAAGGTAATAAAAAACTACGAAACTTTAGCTATAAGTGCAAAAAATGATGAAAACATCAATGCAGTTTTGGACAGAATATATAAAAAAGCAATTTCAAATAACATAGATTTGTCAAAAATTGTTTTAACAAATATGAGACACAAAAATATTCTTGTTAAAGCAAAAGAACTTGCAGACAATGCTTTAAACGAAATAAGCAATTTAAGCTTAGATATTCTTGCTTTTGAAATTAAAAAAATTTGGCAAGAACTTGGCAAAATAACAGGAGAATGCGAAACTGAAGAAATAATAAATGAAATTTTTTCTAGGTTTTGTTTAGGGAAATAAGATGGAAAAAGAGTTTGATTGTGTAGTTGTTGGCGCAGGTCATGCTGGTTGTGAAGCAGCCCTTGCTCTTGCGCGACTAAATAAGAAAGTTTTAATAACCTGTTTAAATTTAGACTCGGTTGCTTTTTTGGCATGCAACCCTTCAATTGGTGGAACTGCAAAAGGACATTTAGTTTGCGAAATAGATGCTCTTGGCGGAGAAATGGGAATAAACGCAGATGAAACTGCCATTCAAATTAGAATGTTGAACGAAGGCAAAGGTCCTGCAGTTCATAGTTTGCGTGCGCAAGTTGATAAAAATGCATATCACAATAGAATGAAAAAGGTTTTAGAAGATAATGAGAATATATATCTAAAACAAGCCGAGATAGTTGAAGTTATAGTTGAAGATAAAAAAGTTGTTGGAGTTAAAACTGCTCTGGGTGAAATATTCTCATGTAAAACTGTAATCGTTTCAACAGGTGTTTATTTGAAAAGTAGAATAATAATTGGCGAGTTTAGCCAAAATGTTGGGCCTAATGGATTTGCTAGCGCCAATTCCTTAACGCAAAATCTTATAGATTTAGGATTTACAATAAGAAGATTTAAAACGGGAACTCCTGCAAGAATAAATGGGAGAACTATAGATTTTAAAAAATTGCAAGTTCAAGAGGGAAAAGACAATATAGGCTTTTCGCCATTGTCAAAAAATCAAAATAAAAATGTTGCATGTTGCTACGAAACAAGCACAAACTTAAAAACGCATGAAATAATTTTAAAAAATTTAAAGCGCGCCCCTATGTTTAGCGGAGAAATTAAAGGTGTTGGACCAAGATACTGCCCTTCAATTGAAGATAAAATTGTTCGTTTTCCAAATAGAGAGCGTCATCAAATTTTTTTAGAGCCTGAATCTTTAAGCACCAATGAAATATATATTCAAGGTGTTAGTACATCGCTTCCAGCAGATGTTCAAAATGAAATGTATGCCTCTATTCAAGGTTTAGAAAATGCTCAAATAATGAGAAATGCATATGCAATTGAATATGATTGTATAGACAGCTTGGAGTTAACTCCTTGGTTGGAAAGTAAAGCGATTAGTGGAATGTTTTTTGCAGGCCAAGTTAACGGAACCAGCGGATACGAAGAGGCGGCGGCTCAAGGTCTTATTGCGGGAATAAACGCAAGCTTAAAAATGGATAATAAAGCACCTTTTGTTCTTAAAAGGAATGAAGCATATATTGGCGTTTTAATTGATGACTTGGTTACAAAAGGAACTAATGAACCATACAGAATGATGACCAGCCGAGCTGAATTTAGGCTGGTTTTAAGGCAAGATAACGCAGATTCCAGATTAACAGAGCTTGGAAAACAACTTGGTTTGGTTTCAAATGAAAGATACGAAATATATAAAAGTAAACAGGCGTTGTTAAATCAAATGAGAAACAAATTAGAAACATTAATAAAATTAGATGATAGGTTAAAAACGTTTCTTGAAAAAAATGAAGAGCCAATCCCTAAAAATTCTATAAAGGCAATTGATTTACTAAAACGAAATAATATAGATATCTTCAAATTAAATGAAGAGTACGGTTTGTTTGATAATTCTGAATATAGATTAATGGAAACGCTGAACACAGAAATTAAATACAGTGGATATATAAAACAACAAAATGATGAAATAGAAAAATTAAAAAAACAGGAGCAAGTGTCGCTGGCTGAAATCGAAGACTATTCTAAAATTAAAGGGTTAAGAATAGAGGCGCAACAAAAATTAAATAAAGTTAGACCAGAAACTCTTGGCCAAGCTTCAAGAATATCGGGAGTTTCACCTGCGGATATTACAGTTTTATCAATATTTTTAAAGGCAAAAAAATGAAAGAGATATTAGAAAAAGTTTTAAAAGAAAATAATATTAACTACACTCAAAGCCAAATTAATCAGTTGGCGGAATTTAATGCGCAACTTGTTGATGCCAACAAGCATTTTAATCTCACAAGAATAACCAACGATTATGATTTTGCAGAAAAGCATATTTTAGATTCAATAACTGCGTCTATATTTATTGATAAAAATTTAAAAGTTGCAGACATCGGCGCAGGAGGAGGGTTTCCTTCAATTCCATTAAAAATTATGCGCCCAGATCTTTCATTTGTTTTGGTTGATAGTGTGAACAAAAAAGTTGACTTTTTAAACCAAACAATAAAAAATTTAAATTTAAAACAAATCAAGGCAGAACATGCAAGAGTTGAAGACTTTGCTAGGAATGAGCTTTATAGGGAAAATTTTGATGTTTGTGTGGCAAGGGCGGTTGCTGAGCTAAGAACTCTTTTAGAGTACACTGCTCCGCTTGTAAAAAAGAACGGATTAATAATTGCCTATAAGGGAAGTTCTGCGAGCGAAGAAATCAAACTTGCACAAAATGCAATTAAAGTTCTCAACTTAGAGTTAATTAATGATTATGAATATCAAATTCAAGCTCATGCAAACCATCTGCTTGTTTTCAGAAAAATAGAACGCACAAATAATCAGTTTCCAAGGCGCAACAATAAGCCAAGAAAAGAGCCTTTGTAAAAAAAAATAACGCAATATTATTGCGTTTTTTTATTATATCTGATATAAGTATATATATAATATATAAAGGAGAAATAACATGGGAAAAATTATTGCGTTTGCCAACCAAAAAGGTGGCGTTGGGAAAACAACAACGTGTGTTAACATGGCCGCTTATGTTGCTGCAATGGGGAAAAAAGCACTTCTTATCGATTTGGACCCACAAGGTAATGCTACAAGCGGTGTTGGTGTTCAAAAAACGTCTAACACAAAAACAATTTACAATGTAATTGATGGAGATGCAATTATTGATGAAGTTATAGTTCCAACGGAGATTGCAAATTTAGACTTTATACCTGCAACAATTGATTTGGCAGGGGCTGAAATTGATCTTGTTCAAATGCCAAACAGAGAAAACGTTATCAAAAACAGGCTTTCGAGAATAAAAGATAAATATGATTATATTTTTATTGACTGCCCTCCTTCGCTGGGTTTGTTAACCGTTAATGCTTTAACTACATCAAACTCTATTGTCATTCCAATTCAATGTGAGTTTTATGCATTAGAGGGATTGACCCAACTAATGAACACTATTAAGCTTGTTAAAAAGCATCTTAATCCTAGCCTAGATATTGAAGGTGTTGTTTTAACAATGAAAGACTCAAGAAGTAATTTGATTAGTCAAGTAAGTGAAGAAATTAAGGTGTTCTTCGGCAAAAAAGTTTTTGAAACAACAATTCCAAGAAATATAAGGCTTGCAGAAGCTCCAAGCCATGGAACTCCTATAGGAATGTACGATGCTTCTTCTAAGGGTGCAAAGGCGTATTTAGATCTTGCAGAAGAATTTTTAAAGAGAAACAACGATAAATACGATAAAATAACAACAAAAATAAAAGGAGTGGAAGAAACAAATGATTAAAAAAGGTTTAGGCAAAGGGTTAAATGCATTGCTTTCAATCTATGATGAAGAAGAAAGCGAAAATGAAAATGTTTCACGTGAAACAAAAACGGATGGCGGAGTTGAGGGAATAGACATTTCCTTAATATATGCAAATCCAAATCAGCCAAGAAAAAGATTTGATGAAACTGCTTTGAAGGAATTGGCAACTTCAATTAAAACACACGGAATCATTCAACCTATTGTGTTAAATAAGGCTGAAGATGGTAAATATATGATAATTGCCAGGGAAAGAAGATGGCGTGCGGCAAAAATGGCAGGCCTTTTACAAGTGCCGGCATTCATCAGAAATTATACGCCAAAACAAATAAAAGAAATTGCTATTATTGAAAATCTTCAAAGAGAAGATTTAAATCCAATAGAAGCGGCAAAAGCAATAAAACAATTAATGGAAGAGTATGATTTAACACAAGAAGCAGTTGCGGATAGAATAGGAAAAAGTAGACCGGCTATTGCAAACACTTTAAGGCTTTTAACTTTGCCTGCAGATGTTGTTGACATGATAGAAAGCAATAAATTAAGTGCTGGTCATGCTAGGTGCTTAATACCACTGCAAAGCTCTTTAGATCAAACAAAAGTCGCGCAAGCTGCTGTTGCAAAAAAACTTTCTGTTAGAGATTTAGAAAAGTTGGTAAAAAACATTTTAAATCCTTCAAAAGAAAGACCTAAAGCCGAACAAAGCATAGAATTAAAAGCAATGATTGAAGATATGCAAAAAACATTTGCAACAAAAGTTTCGGCAATAGGAAACGACAATAAGGGTAGAATATACATTGATTATTACAGCAAAGATGATTTAGACAGAATAAATGAGCTGATTCAACTCATTAACAAAAAAACTCTAACCTTAAAAGATTTAACATTAATTAACAAAAAATAAATGTTTCACGTGAAACATTGAAAATCTTAATTTAGAGCGATTTTTGGCCTAACATAGAATATATCAAATTAAACATTAAAAATCGCTCTCAGAGCAGATTTTTTGGAACAAAATTATCTGGAAATATCAAAGTTTCTTGCAAAAAAACAGATAAGATGATAGAATAATTTTGCAAATAAAAGAAAATATAATAAGGAGAATTATGAAAGAGAAAAAAACTAATTACGGGAAAATTGTTTGGATTACATTATTGTCTGTTCTTGTGATATTGTTGCTTTGGTCTGCATTTGCTGGGAACGGCTCATATGGAGAAAAAATAACAATAACTGAATTTCAACAAAAGATTGAAAACGGTGAATTTACAGACGTTTACTATTATAATGGAATTTTTCGAGCTAGAATTAAAAATTCTGAAATAGAAGATGGGAAATTTCCTAGCTATTCCGATTTTTACTGCGAAATAGCTGTTCAAAAAGATTATGAAGACATAAAAAACGCAATTAATGAAGCGAATGAAACAACTATAACAATTAAGTACAACGCAGAGCCAACAAGAGAATCTTTACTTTCTTCAATAATGCCTTATTTGAGTATGGCTATAATACTAATTATTGGTTATTTCTTATTAAGGGCTATTTTAAAGGGCAATGCCGGAACTATGTCTTTTGGCAGAAGCAGAGCTAGAAACAATGATAATATAAAAGTAAGATTTTCAGATGTCGCTGGCGCAGATGAAGAAAAAGCAGAGCTTCAAGAAGTCGTTGAATTTTTGAAGAATCCTCAAAAATTTACAGATTTGGGAGCAAGAATTCCAAAAGGTGTTTTGCTGGTTGGCCCTCCAGGAACGGGGAAAACTCTTTTAGCAAAAGCAGTTGCAGGAGAAAGCAATGTTCCTTTTCTTTCTATAAGTGGTTCAGACTTTGTTGAAATGTTTGTTGGTGTTGGGGCATCGAGAGTTAGAGATTTGTTTGAACAAGCTAAAAAGGCAAGACCATGTATAATTTTTATTGACGAAATAGATGCTGTTGGAAGACAAAGAGGTACTGGTCTTGGTGGAGGAAATGACGAAAGAGAGCAAACCTTAAATCAGCTTTTAGTTGAAATGGATGGGTTTGAAGCTAATGAAGGTATTATTGTTTTAGCAGCAACAAACCGTAGCGATGTTTTAGATCCTGCATTGCTAAGACCTGGAAGGTTTGACAGGCAAATATATGTTCATGTTCCTGATGTGAAAGGACGTGAAGCAATCATTAAAATTCATGCAAGAAACAAACCTATTGATGACGAAGTGGATTATCAAACATTAGCGCGTATTACAAGTGGTTTTACCGGCGCTGATATTGAAAACATGTTAAATGAAGCTTCAATTTTGGCTGCGAGAGCTGACAGACCTAAAATTATTATGTCCGATTTAACAGAAGGAATAAATAAAGTTATTATGGGACCACAAAAGAAAAGTTTGTTGGTAACAGAAAGAGATAAGAAAATTACAACCTATCATGAAGCTGGGCATGCAATACTTGGAAAAATTTTGCCAAATTGCGATGAGGTTCAAGAAGTTTCGATTATTCCTAGGGGAATGGCTGCAGGTTATACGATGAGCAGGCCAAATGAGGATGATAATCATGTAACATATAATAGATTGTTAGATCAAATAGCAATGTGTATGGGAGGAAGAATAGCTGAAGAATTGGTTTTTGGTGATATTTCAACTGGTGCACAAAACGATATTAAGCAGGCAAGCGAAATTGCAAGGAAAATGGTTACAGAATGGGGCATGAGTAAAGAGCTTGGTTTTGTTGGCTATGATACAGCAACCGAGCCATTCTTAGGCAGAGATTATCAGAATCAATCTAAATACAGCGAAAAAACAGCGGCAATAATTGATTCTGAGATAAGAGGAATTTTAAAAGGTTGTTATGATAAGGCGACCAAAATTTTAAAAGAGAACAGAGTTTTAATGGATAGAATGTCTGAAATCTTAATATTAAAAGAAACAATTTATAAAGAAGAAGTTGATATGATTATGGCAGGAAAGTCCGTTGAAGAAATTGTTAGCGAAATGGATAAAAAGGCTCAGTTAAGAAAGATAAAAGAAGAGAAAGGCAAGGAAGATCTTCAACTTGCGAAAAAGATCAAACAATTAGACGAAAAAATAAAAACAGCCGAAATGTTAGTTAAAGCAGGAGTTGTTACAAAAGAAGAATTTGAACAATTAAAGAAATCGCGTGATGAATTAAATAAAAAAATAGAGTCGTCTGCTGCATCTAAGGAAGAACAAAAAGAAGAAAACAAAGAAGATGCAGTTAAAGAAGAAAAGAAAACAAATTCCAAGTCTAAATCAACAAAAAAGGCTGGCGAAGCTTCAAAAAACACGAAAAAAAGTTTAAGTGAAAAAACAAAAGACGCTAAAGCTGAAGATAGCAAAACTAAGAAGAAACAAGAAACAAAAAAGAATGTTGAATCTGAAAAAGAAAATAAAGAAGAATCAACAGCAAAGAAAGTTATAAGGAAAATGAAAGGGGAAGCTTCGGAAGAAAACGCAAATAAGAACGAGGATAATAACAATTAAAAAAAAGGATGTTAAAACATCCTTTTTTAATTTGAAACATATTCCCAAGTTCCCATTCTATTAATAAAATAGTCATTACCGTAACCTTCAAGATATTCCCATGCATTTTCAATTATTTCTTCGTCATCTTGAACTTCGTATTTATTTGTTGAAGGGTTTAATACTAAAACTTTTTTATGAATATTATTTAACCATTTCATATATACATTGATTGACAAATCGCTTTGCATAAATGCGCTAACTTGATGACCTTTACCGATGTAAAGTTTATATGTTGGTAAATCGCTATCGAAAAAGTAAACTTCTGCCAAGCTCGACGTTGCAACATAGCAATGTTGTCTTTCTCCGATATGATCTTCCCAGTCTTTTGCAAAAACCGAGCAGTTGTCTACCCAAAGCCCATCAATTTTTTCTCCGTTTAAACGCATTTCAACTTCACTTAATTTATTTTCAAGAGCAACTGTCGCATAAAGATTGCAATCATAGTTTGTATAAACATTTCCCAAGTTATATGGTTTAACAGCAGGGAACAAAGGATGTCCCACAGTGTAGGATATTCCTTTATTAATTGGAACAAATTGACTAAATTCGTTTGGCAAAGGATTTTGTTTTGCGTATATGACAACACTGTTGTAGCTGTATGAAAAATAAAACATATTTTGATTTTCGTCTACAGAAAGTTCTTTTGTTTGTTTATCATAAGTAACATTAGGAACATAAGTAACATTGTAATGGTGAAGTCTATTGCTGTAAGCGGCAACATTTGTAGGTTTAATGTTTTCGACTAAATTGAAAGGAGCTGAAAGATCAACATTATTGATTGGGGCTTTCAAATATTCGCTATGGTCGGATAAATTTTTAGTAATGTAGTAATTATTTTTTGTTATAAACAATCTAAAATCATATTTTCTTGAAAGAATTGCAACATTATAACCAATAATTTCAACTTTTATATTGTCAAAACCGCTTGTTCCTTTTAAATAATCAGTTGTTCCAGCATGAGTTAAAAGCATTATCATGTTATCTTGCTTTGTTGGAATAAAAGAATAAGTAAATTCTATTTTTGTTGAAAAATCATGGTTTGCTTTAAAATTTTTTTCATAAATTATACCATCTGTTAAGTTAGTTGAATTTAACAAAGCTCTAAAGTAAGGCTCAAAATCATCTTCTAATTTATAAAAAATATTGCCTGTTATTTTTATATATGTCTTTATTCCAGGCGTGCAAACAAAAAAAATTCTATCAGTTCTAACACTTCCAACGCCCCAACGTTTGGAGTTTATATCAAAGGTGTCGCAGTAACTAAAAAAATTTGGGTCTAGCCCAAACAAAGTTTCTATGTTCATTCTTAACATTCCAACAATATCTTTTAAGTTTGAAATATAATCTGATAATAGAACAATATTGGATTCTTCGCTCTTTAAACTTTTGTTTAATGAATTAAGACGTTTTTCAATTTCTTCTAATTTAATTGTTTGAATAATATTATCCATTTTTTTCTCCTATAAAAAGAATATAGAAGCAATAAATGGATATCAACAAAAACTGCCATAAAAAAACCGTCATGTTAAAACGGTTTTATGGTTTAAATATCATTTATGTTTTTCGAGGTTATTTTTCCTTTAATAACGCATAATGCTTTGTTATATTTTTTGTTTTTTAATAAAGTTATTGTTTCTTTTGCAAAATTTCTTGCTAAAATTCGGTCGACAACTGAAGGTTGAGTTCCTCTTTGAACATATCCAATTTTGCAGGCTCTTGTTTCTATATCAAGATTATTTTGAATTTGTTTGGCTAAGGAGAAAATATCTGTAATATTTTCTTTAACAATTATCGATGGGGATTCTTCACCATCTTTTAAAGATAACTTGATTTTAGCGACAATTTGCTTTAAAGAGCAATCTTTTTCAGAGGAAATCAAAATAGTTGCATCGGTTGCTATTGCACAGTTTTTGGCGATGTCATCACAATGACGACCCATAACTTCGCAAATAAAAATTCTATTTGAAGAAAGCATTGTTTGCTTAATTTTGTCTATTGCGTCAACAGCAGCATTAACGGCAGAATCGAAGCCAAGAGATTGTTCGCTATATGAAATGTCATTATCTATTGTTGAAGGAATATAAATAATCTTTACACCTTCTTTAACAAGTTCCTTTGCTCCCTTTAATGTGCCATCTCCGCCAAGAACAACTAGGGCAGACAATTCGTTGATTTTATAACTTTGAATTGCTTTTTTTAAGCCTTGTTTAGTTAAGAATTCGCTACTTCTTGTGCTTTTTAACACACTTCCGCCTAAATGTGAAATGTTGTAAACAAGTTCTTTTGATAATACAAAAGTGTTATTATCTATTAAGCCTTGATATCCAAATTTAAATGCAACAATTTCAAAATTTTCTTCAATAGCAAGAGTTGAAAACTTTGAAATAAAGGCATTCATTCCTGGCGCATCTCCGCCACTTGTTAATAATCCTATTTTCATTTTTCCCCCTTTATTTAATTAAGATATCGTTTTCATCTAAAACACCTAAAAGTTCTCCAAGTAAATGTTGCGAAATTGAGACATCTTTATTTAGTTTAAAAGCTTTTCCGGTTTCACAGCACCTAACCAGAACTTCACTATTTCCTGGATAAGAATTGATTATTCCTGTAATAACGTTGTAAAGCTGAATATTGGTTGTGTCAAACTTTAAATAAAGTTTTTCTTTTTTATCTTTTACTTCTTTTTGCTGTTTCCATGGAATAATTTCATCAACCAAAACAGTTGGCTTTTCACCTTCTCTTATGTTTAATTTGCCTTTAATTGTTGCCATCGTGTCTTCATTAAGCAAATTTTTAAGACTTTTGTATGGGCCAGGGAAGACGGTTAAATCAATTGTACCATAAAGGTCTTCTAGTTTTGCAAAGCCCATCTCTTTGTTCCCATTTTTAGTAACAGTTTTTCTAACATCAGATATAAGCCCCCCGCAAATAACCTTCATGTCATTTTTAATGCTTTCATCGTAAGAAACATTGTTAATTTCATCATCTTCCAAAATTTCTTCATTTTCTTTTACTTCAAGCATGTTTGAAGTTAAGTTGAAAGATTTATATTTATCGATAAAATCATCTAACGGGTGGCCAGAAAGATAAATTCCAACAACCTCTTTTTCAAATTTCAAAAGCGAATCTTTATTAAATTCTTTAATGTTAGGGTATTCAATTTTGTCTTCAATCATAGAGTCGCTTGAAGAGAACTCGAAAATTGAAATTTGATTTGTGGCTTGTTTTTTAGTGTCTTGGTTAACTCTTGCGACAGCTGTTTCATAAACATTCATAAGTTGAGATCTGTAAACATTAAAGCAGTCGAAAGCGCCAGACAATATTAAACTTTCTAAACATCGCTTGTTTCGTGCCTGACTATCAACTCTTTTAATGAAATCCATAAAATCTTTAAATGGTCCATTATTATTTCGTTCTTCTATAATGCTTTCAATTAAAGAAATGCCAACATTTTTAATAGCTGCAAGCCCAAATCTTAAATTGCCGTTTTCAACAGAAAAGTATGTTTGGCTTTTGTTAATATCTGGTGGTAAAACTTCAAATCCTTCTTCTTTAACATAGGTAACATATTTTTTTATTTCGTCTGAGTTTGTTATTCTATTGTTTAAAACAGAACACAAGAATTCAATTTCATGGTAGCATTTTAAATATGCTGTTTGATAAGAAAGGTGAGCATAAGCTGCTGCATGGGATTTGTTAAATGCATATTGAGCAAACGATTCCATTTCCGAAAAAACTTGTTCAGCAACTTCTTTTGAAACGCCTAATTTTAAAGCTCCTGGAATGGATGCTCTGCCAGTTGGGTCTTCCCAGCCTTCTATAAACTTTTTCTTTTCAATAGGCATTTTTTCAACTTTTTTCTTGCCCATAATTCTTCTAACATTGTCTGCCTGTCCCATGCTATATCCGCCCATAACTTGGAAGATTTTCATAACTTGTTCTTGGTAAACAATACAACCATAAGTAACATTTAAAATTGGCTCTAAGCATGGGTGGGCATATTTAATTTCTGAAGGATTTTGTTTATTCTTAATATATCTAGGAATTGAATCCATTGGGCCGGGTCTGTAAAGAGAAACTCCCGCAATAATATCTTCCAAACAGTCCGGTTTTAGATCGCGCATAAACTTTTTCATTCCATCGCTTTCAAGTTGGAATATAGCATCTGTTTTTCCAGAACTAATTAGGTCATAAACATTTTTATCGTCATATTCCATGTTGTAAAAATCTATGTCTATTCCCTTGTCTTGCTTAACATATTTTATAGCTTTATCAATATCTGTTAAAGTTCTAAGTCCTAAAAAGTCCATTTTTAAAAGACCAAGTTGCTCGAGCTCAATCATGTTATATTGTGTAGTTATATCATCTCCGTTTCTTGCAAGCGGAACATAATCATCAACTCTACTTGGAGCAATTAAAACACCAGCAGCGTGAGTTGAAGTGTTTCTTGGACTGCCTTCCAATTTAATTGCCATATCGGCAATTTCTTTAATTTGAGGGTCTTCTTCGTACATCTGCCTTAATTCTGGAATTATATACTTTTGGTTCTCCTCTTTTCCAGTTGTTCCAAAGTAATATTTTAAAACAGGTGGTTTTTTTATTCCTTGTGGCAATTTGCCAGGTATCAACTTTGTAATTTTATCGGCTTCGGAATATGGCATATTAAGAGTTCTTGCAACATCTCTTATTGCATTTTTTGCGGCCATAGTTCCGAAAGTAACTATTAAAGCAACATTATCTTCGCCATATTTTCTTTTAACATATTCAATAACTTCGCCACGTCTGTCATAATCGAAATCAACATCAAAATCGGGCATTGAAACCCTTTCTTTATGGATAAATCTTTCAAAAATTAAATCGTATTTTAAAGGATCTATAAGAGTTATTCCGCTTGCATATGCAACAATACTTCCCGCCCCGCTACCTCTTCCTGGGCCAACAGGAATGTCGTTTTCTCTGGCATAGTTAATATAATCCCAAACAACAAGAAAGTATTCAACAAAGCCTTGAGAATTGATAATTTCAAGTTCGCTTTCGGCACGCTGAAGAATTTCTGGCGTGATTTCTTTATATTTTTTTTTCAATCCTTCAAAAGTTAAATGTCTTAAAAATTCATAACTTGTCATTCCGTTTTCTGGTTTATAAGGAGGAATGTAGTTTTCGTTTGCAGGCATTACATACTTAGAATCGATTCCAACAATATCTCCATGAGCCTTGGAGCGAATAACAACATCGCATTTTTCTGCAATTTCAAGAGTTGTTTCAAGAGCTTCTTCATATCCTTTAACAGCTTCTTTCATCTCATCGTATGTTTTATAATAAAACTCATCGGTTTCAAATTTTAATCTGTCTGGATCGTCAATTTTTTTGCCCATTTGAACGCACATCAAAACATCTTGCATTTTAGCATCTTCTTTTTCAATGTAATGACAATCGTTTGTTGCAACTAGTTTGATGTTAAGTTTTTCGGAAAGAATTTTTAAAAATTTATTAACTTCTTGTTGTTCAACAAGTCCATGGTTTTGAATTTCCAAGTAGAAATCGTCTTTAAAAATATCTTTGAACCACTTTGCTGTTTTTTCCGCTTCATCAAATTGATGAGCTAATATATCTTGAGGAATTTTTCCAGCCAAACAAGCACTTAAACAAATTAAGCCCTCGGAATATTTTTTTAAAGTTTCAAAATCTATTCTTGGTTTATAATAAAAGCCATCTTTAAAAGCAATGGAGTTAAGCTTTAAAAGATTTTTATATCCTGTGTTATTTTTTGCAAGTAAAATTTGGTGATAATATTTTTGTTTTCCTGTTTTAACATTTAAGTTGTCGGAAACATAAAATTCGGTTCCAATAATTGGTTTTATACCAGCAGACAAGCATGCCGAATAAAATTGCAAAGCCCCAAACATATTTCCATGGTCGGTTATTGCAACTGCTGGCCAATTTCTTTCTTTTGTAACCTCAACAAGCTTTTTAATTCGTGCAGCACCATCTAAAAGACTAAATTCGGTGTGGTTATGAAGGTGAACAAATTTTTCCATAAAATAATTTTACACTCTTTGGTTGGTTTTATCAAGCGAAAAACTTACAATTTTTCAGCAATCGAAACAATCTTTCTTAGCCTGTGGTTAAGCCCGCTTTTTGTAAGTTTTATATTACTTAATTTTAAAAGAGTTGCTAAAGGTTCTTCTGGGTTTGCAAGGCGTAAAAGAGCAATTTCTTCAAGGTCTGGTGGCAAATTAGAAATGCCAATTTTATCATCAATTTTTTTAATTGCGTTTAATTGTTTAATGCTTGCATCAACAGTTTTAGATATGTTTCCACTAAGGCAATTAGTTTGTCTGTTAATTTTGTTTCTAAAATCTCTTTTAGCAATTTCGTTTTGTAACATTAAAACAGAATTGTTTGCTCCAATTAGTGCAAGCATGTTGCAAACTTGTTGAGCATCTTTCATATATAAAACATAGCTGTTTTTTCTTCTAATAAGTTTTGGCATTATATCAAATTGAGCTAAAATGTGAGCAAATTCTCTTAACAAAGGTAAACTTTTAGAAGAAAATTCTAAGTGATAACCGCTGGAAGTTTTTTCATTTGGTTTTTGACTTATTCTAATGCTGGATGTTCCGCATCCAATAAACATTCCCTTAGAAAAATTCTTTATATTATCTAAGGAATTTGATAAAGTTAACAAATTATTTTCAATATTATTTTCTATATTTAGGTTTATTTTTTCAAACAATTTTTCTAGTATGTTATGCTTAAATGTAATTTTATAAAAAAGTTTATTGTTTATTTTAAATGTTTGGTTGCTTTGTAACAAATCGTCGATGTTCCCTTCTAATTCAAATTTTTTATTTAAAAATTTTAAACCTTTTTGACAATATTCAATTAAAGGTAAAACATCTGTTAAAATTTCAATGTTGCCTTCTTCATCATAACTGCCAGCCGAAACAAAAAGCCCAAAGAAAAAAGCAGGCGAAACTTTTCCGCCGTCAGCCAATAATTCAAATTTTGTGGTTTTAGAAAATGATTCCAATTTTGCTATTTCCTTTTAAAATCAGGTAATTTATCTAAATTAACAACAAGTTCGTGAGGAATGTTTAATCTTGTTATTAAATTAATTCCGTTATTAACTTCTCCAACTCTGTTAGGGCAGTGAGCATCTGAATCTAAAATAAACTTAACCTTGGCGTTAACCATTTGCTTAATTTCCTCATCAGAAAAACAAATTCTTTTTCCGTTTAATTCAATAAGAGTTCCTGCTTCTTTTGCAGCTAAAGCAACTTTTAAAGTGTTAACTTTCATTCCATAATTAAGATGAGATAAAATATCAATTTTATATTTTTTTAAAGCTCGTAAATAAACATTTGTGTTTTTTTCAATTTTCTTTTTTGAAATTGGAAAAACGCAATATAGAATATTTCGCCAAAAAAGTCTAAATTTTTCTTTTCAAGTTTTTACTTTAACAAAATTATGTTGACCAACTATAACTAAATCTAATTTGCGAAAATCTTCTTCGTTTAAATCAATTGTTCCGTCGTTAGAAATAAAATTTGCTTCAATTCCTAACAAAACCTTAACACCAGTTTTTTGTTCTGCAACTTCACATTCTTTTTTTATTTCATCTAATTTGTTTCTATCATAGGAATATAGTTTATGGTTAAAACCATGGTCGGTTATTGCAATTGCTTTTAATCCTTTTTGTTTTGCTGCAATAGCATTTTCAAGAATTGTTCCTTTGCCGTGGTTTCGTTTTGAATATTTTGAATGGGTGTGGAAATCTCCCAAAATAAGCATTTGCTTTTCCTCCAACAATTATTATTTCTTCTTTTAGTTTTAAATTGTAGTTTTTATAAACAATTTTTTTAACATGTTTTATAAGCTTAATAACATCTTTAAATTTAGCGTTGTTTTCATTAACAATAAATCCAGCATGTTTTGTGCTGATCATCGCTCCTCCTATTGTAACACCTTTTAACCCTAATGTGTCAATAATTTTAGCGGGAAAAATAATTTTTCCATCATTTATTTCTCTTTTAAACACACTTCCTGCACAAGGCTTGCCATAAGGTTGAGAGTTTATTCTTTTTAATAGGTTTGCTTTTTGCAAAGCATCAATTTCATTTTTATTTCCATAGTTAAGCATTATTTTAGCAGATAAAATAATCGAGTTGTCATCTTGAAAGCAACTTTTTCTATATGAATGAGAGAAGTTTTTGGTCCAAAAAACCTTATTATTTTTAAGTATCTTAACTTCTGTAACATAATTTAAAATTTCATCATCAAATGCTCCTGCGTTGCCAAAAATTGCTCCTCCGATTGTTCCGGGAATTCCATAACTAAATTCAATTCCGCTAAGGCTGTTTTTTTTGGCAATTTTGTTTATTTCAAATAAACTTGCTCCAGAACCACAGGTAATGTGATTTTTAGTTACTTTTATTTTTTTAAATTTTCCTTCAAGTTTGATAATTGTTCCATTGTAGTTTTTGTCGGAAAAAAGAACATTTGTTCCGCCGCCTAAAATAAAATATTTTTTGCAATGTTTTAAAAGGTTAATAAGGGTTTTTGTGTTTTTAACTATAACAAAATATTTTGCTTTGCCACCAATTTTAAAAGAAGTTAAATTTTTAATGTCATAATCGTAAAAAACTTTTGCATCAATTTTTTTTAAATTTTTTAAAAAAAGTTCATATTTCATGTTAATGTATATGAACTTTCTTTAATAATAGTTATATATTTAAAACTTCTTTATAGACTTCGTTTTTATTAACATTTCTTTCTTTTGCAACTTTTTTTATTGCCTCGTTTTTTGTCATTCCCAAATTTATATAAAATTTAACATGGTCAACAATGCTTTTATTCGCAAAATCTTCAAGGGAATTTATTGCTCCTTCAACAATTAAAACAAATTCGCCCCTTTCATCAATATCAGGCAAAGATGAAAGATTGAAAAAAACTTTTTGCTCATGAAGTTTTGTTAGTTCTTTTGTTAAACAAGCCTTTCTGTCTCCTAAACTTTTATATAAAAAATCAATATCTTTTTTTAAATTGTGGGAGGAAACATAAAAAATTAAAGTTGAGTTTAGAGTTATTATTTGGGAAATAACTTTGTTCTTATCCATGTTTTTTTCTGGCAAAAAACCAGCAAAATAAAAGCTGCGAGAATCAAAACCGCTTAAAACCAGCGAACAAATCAATGCGCTAGCGCCTGGAATAACAGTATACTCAATTTGCTTTTCGCATAATTTTTTTGCCAAAATATTTCCAGGGTCGGAAATTCCCGGCATTCCAGCATCAGATATTATTGCAATATTTTTTCCAGAAATTGCCAAATCAATTATTTTTTCTGAACATTCTTCTTCATTAAATTTGTGATAAGAAATTAACATTTTATCTTTTATGTTGTAGTGGTTTAAAAGAATTTTTGAAGTTCTTGTGTCTTCGCAAGCAATAACATCAACTGTTTCTAAAACCTCAACCGCGCGATAAGTAATGTCTTTTAAGTTTCCAATTGGAGTTGCAACAAAATAAATCAATTTAAACCTCCCAATAATTTTTTTATAGTGTAAATATAAGAGCCGTCTTTGTCGTTTGCAATTAAAGTTGGAAAAACCAAAATTCCTTGTTTTCCGCCTTTAACAGTTTCAATTAAAACTATGTTTGGACTTTTGTTTTCACTTGGAGAAACAAACAAAAGTTTTTTTGGCTCTAAATTAACTTTTTTTAATTCACAAAAAATTTCTGCTAATCTTTCTGCTTTGTGAACCATATAAAAACGCCCTTTAAACTTTAAAAGTTTAGATGCGCAAGAAACAAGATCGGTTAAAGTTAATTTAATTTCGTGACGAGAAATAGCGCAAACTTCATTTTCATTTATCAAACTTTTTTCGTGAACTTTAATGTAAGGGGGATTTGAAAAAACAACATCAAAATTTTCTCCATAACCGTATTTTTTAAATTCTTGAATAGGAGAATTAATGATTTTTATTTTATCTTCAAGATTGTTTAATTCAACATTTCTTTTTGCAAGTTCACTAGATTCTTTTTGAATTTCAAAAGCAACAATTTCTTTTGGCTTGCATTTGTGTGCAACCAAAATTGATATAACTCCATTTCCGCAACCAATTTCCAAACAAACATCGTTTTTCTTTGCAGAAACAAAACTAGACAAAATTGCCGAATCGCTGGTAAAACAATATTTTTCACCATCTTGAATTATTTTTAAACCATCTAATTGAAGGTCTTCAATTCTTTCTGTTTTGTTAAGTATCATTTTTTATCCTTGTTGTTTTGTTTAATTTCGGAAAGGTCGAAATTTTTAATTTCGAAAGAATTTTCATCTCCAATTTTAACTTGAACAATTCTTTTTAAAAGATCGTTATAAACAACTTTTCCCAATCCCGAAGGAGTTTCAACTTGACTACCAACTTTTGGCATTAACTTGTTTGTTTCAGCATAATGTTCGTTTTCGTATTCTAAGCAGCAAAGTAATCTTCCACAAATTCCGCTAATTTTTGTTGGATTAATTGAAAGGTTTTGATTTTTCGCCATTTTAACAGAAACATGTTCAAAATCTGAAAGAAATTGTTTGCAACAACATTCTTTTCCGCAAATTCCAAAACCGCCCATAAGCCTTGTTTCATCTCGTGAGCCAATTTGTCTTAGTTCTATTCTCGTTTTAAATGTTGAAGCAAGCTCTTTAACTAATTCTCTAAAATCAACCCTATTTTCGGAAGTAAAATAGATAGAAGCTTTGCTTTTGTCCAATGTCAATTTAACCCCGCTAATTTTCATTTCAAGAGATAACTTATTTGCAATTTCGCGAGTTTTTTCTTTGATGTTTTGTTCAATCTTTAAATTTTCTTTTTCTGCTTCAATTTCTTTTGTGGTTGCAACTTTAACAAATTTTATTTCTTCAGTGTTTTCGTTTTCATCTGCAACCAAAGTTTTTTCGTTTTCGTATTTTTCTTTAACAACCTTTGCAAGCTCCAAGCCTTTTTGCGTTTCAACAACTAAATATGTTCCAAAAGGAAAAAGTTCTGGAACTTCAATAGGGTATAAAACAGGGCTGTTTGAAAAAGTAATTAATGATGTGTTCATATTTCTCCTAAATTTTGTAATTATATTTAATTTCCAATATCTTCATAAGAAGATTGTCAATAATCAAGTTGATGTTAACATTTCTGTCTAGTTCTAAATTAGATTTGTTTATTTGTAAAATAATGTGGCAATATCCTTCTTTGTTGTTGCTAGTTTTTAAAAGCTCCTCAAAAACATTTTGCAATAAAGATAAAAACAATTTTATTTCATCTTTAAACTTAACAACTTTTTCACTATAAGAAGAAAGTTCTTTGCTAAGCATAAACTTTGTTGCAATATCTTGAGCTGTTGAAAACATGGTTAAAAAAGTTGAAGAATTTAAAAATTCTAATGTTTTGCCAGGGTATCCATCTCCCGAATTTACTGCTTGCTTAAGTTCATTTGGAATGTACTTTCTGTTTGCAGGAATAACATCTTTAAAAATTTCTGGCGGATTTGTTATTAACTGTTCAATTAAAGTTTTATCTAATTTTTGCAAATATTCTTTTCTAACGCGTGAAATAATAGTTGGCAAAATTTTGTTTTCATTAGTTGCTGTTAACAAAAAAATAACATTTTTTGGAGGCTCTTCCAAAGTTTTTAACAATTTATTTTGCGCTTGAAAAGTTGCATTATCTATTGATTTAACAATAAAAATTTTTTTGTCTCCAAACATTGGCTTTTCTTGGGATTTTTCAATAATTGATTCAATATCTTCAACCAAAACCGATTTTCCGTTGGGGTAAATGTTTAAATCGGAATTTGTTTTTGCTAAAACCTTCATGCAATTAGAACATTCTTGGCAACCTGTTTTCTTTTCACACAGTAAAATTAAAGATAAGTATTTAGCATACATAAAGTTGTAAACTTCATCTGGTGAAACAAAAAGGTAGGCATGAGAAAGCTTGTCAAAATTTTGACTTAAAGAAGACAATAAATTTTTAGATAATATACCTTCTAACACAAATTAATTTTAACACACAAAAGTGCATTTTCAAAACTATTTATAAAAGGGTAAAAGCTTATAAAGAATAAAAAATTCGACAAAAACCAACAAAAAAGAGGCGATTTGTAAAAAAATAATAATATTTTACAAAAATAATTGCTATTTTTTTACAAAATTATTTGTTTTTTAAAAAAAATGTTATACAATAAGCATGTATCGTCACAAAGGAGAAAAACATGTGTAAAAGCGCAATTTTATTTTCAAAAAAAGATTATTCATTAGGTGAAGCATTAAGATACATCTGCAGAGATCAAAAGGTTAACTTAGTTTATTGCTTAACATTTCCTGAATTATTAAATAATGTTATTAATCTTAATCCAGAAATTATATTTTATGATTTAGAAACAAATTGTTTTCCAATTGAAATATACAAACAATTTAAAGAAACAAAAATTTTTCCATTGCCTAAAATTGTTGCGCTTTCGTTGGAGCCAGAAAAATTTGAATATAAAGATGAAAACATTTTTGTTTTTAACAAAAATAATTTTGCCAATGATGTTATAAATATTTTGGCTTTAACAAAAGAAAAAGAAGCAAAAAAAATAACCCCAGAAAAAATTGAAGAAATAAAAAATAAAACAACAAAAATTCTTTCAGATTTAGGCTTAACAACAAAATATTTAGGATATGAGTATATTAGAGATCTTGTTATAAACATAATTCAAGACAAAAGGCTTTTACAATCTTTTAACAAAAAGTTATATCCTAAAATTGCAATTAAATATAATACACCTGTTAATAACATTGAAAGGAATATACGAAACGCTATAACAGTTGCATCACAAAGAAGTAAAAACAAAATGTTGTTTGATGAAATAAGTGGAAGGGGAACATTGTTTAACGCTGGGCCAGTTCCAAGTAACAAACAATTTATAACATGGCTTGTGGATAAAGTTAGTTAAAAAACTCTCTTAAAAAATTAAGAGAGTTTATAAATTTTGCTGGGCATTGTTGAAGCAACATCAATTTCAACATCTTCGCCAACAACAATTCCGTTGTTAGTTAAAATTGTTTTAACTGTTTCATATGCCAAAGTTGCATTATTATTTTCTTTCGAAAGGTGAGATAAAACAACACGCTTTGTTCCATTTTTTACAAGTTGTTGAATAGCTTTTGCGGAATCCAAGTTTGATAGGTGCCCCCTAGAAGAAAGAATTCTTTGTTTTAAACTAGCGCAGTAGCGTATGTTGTTTTTCAACATTTGAACATCATGGTTTGCTTCTAAAAAAACCAACTGACTCCCATAAATATTTTGTAAAATGTTATCAGAAATGGTGCCTAAATCCGTACAAATAGAAATTTTCTTATAGTTGTTTTCAATGGTAAATCCAACGCAACAAACAGAGTCGTGAGGAACTTTAAAAGCGGTAACGGTAATGTCTTTTATATTAAATGGAGCAGCTGTAAAGGAATATTTTTGGAGAGGGTTAACTTTAAACAATTTTTTATTTAGCGCTGGCCATTCATCAATATGAGCATATATTTTTGTGTTGTGTTTTGAACAGAAAACATCAATACCTTTAGTGTGGTCGCTGTGTTCATGAGAAACAATAATTGCGTCAATTTCTTCCCCAGAAACTCCAAGAAGAGAAAGCCTTAATTCTATTTCTTTGCATGACAAACCGGCGTCAACTAAAATTTTAGCTTCGCTAGTTTCAATATATGTCAAATTCCCTTCGCTTCCAGATGATAAATTAACAATTTTCACGGAGATATAATATCAAAACTAGCAAGAAAAATCAATAAAAAAGTTTTTTAAAAAATATGAAATAAAAAAACTTGGCATTAAGCCAAGCCTTTTTTATTTGCTCATTTTTGCAACTTCTTCTGCTAAGTTGTCAACTCTTTTTTCAAGACCTTCGCCCATTTCGTAACGAACAAATCTTCTAATAGAAATTTTTTCACCAATTGCTAAAACTGCTTCGTTAACAACTTGTGTTATTGTTTTGCTACTGTCTTTAACAAAGTCTTGATCCATTAAGCAAACATCTTTGTAATATTTCTTAATTCTTCCTTCAACCATCTTTTCAACAACAGCTTCTGGTTTTCCTTCGTTAAGAGCTTGAGCTTTTAAAATTTCTTTTTCAGCTTCTAAAGCTTCGGTAGGAACTTCTGATTCGTTAACATAAAGTGGTTTTGCAGCTGCAATTTGCATTGCAATGTCTTTAACTAAGTTTTGGAAAGCATCGCTTTTTGCAACGAAATCTGTTTCGCAGTTAACTTCTACTAAAACACCAATTTTTCCACCCATGTGAATGTAAGAACCAACAGCGCCTTCTGCAGCAATTCTATCTGCTTTTTTTGCAGCTGCAGCAATTCCTTTTTCACGAAGATATTTGATAGCTTCATCAAAATTTCCGTTTGTTTCAGTTAATGCTTTTTTGCAATCCATCATTCCAGCGCCTGTTGTTGCGCGCAATTTGGAAACATCTTGAGCTGTAAACATGTTATTCCTCCTCTGTTTTAGCTTTTTTAGAAGCTTTTTTTGGTTTTTCTTCTTTCACTTCTTCAGAAGCTTCTTCTGTTTTGTTTTCTTCAACTTCTTTAACAGCTTTTTTAGAAGATTTCTTTTTTGGTTTTTCTTCT